>NZ_VKHS01000447.1 GCF_014141525.1 Streptomyces calidiresistens | reverse complement strand
GTCCCGCCCCACCGGCTCCCCGGCCTCCGCCTCCGGGAAGCCCGGTGGACGGGGGGCGGCGGCCGCCGGGACGGTCGCCGGCCGGCCCTCCGGGGGCCACGGTGCCACCCGGGACACCCGCGACATCGGGGGTGCCGGTGCCGCCGGGCCGGACACGGGCGCGGTGTCCGGCAGCAGCGGCATCACCTCCGTCCCCAGCCGCCAGAGGGTCTCCTCGGTGAGTTCCGGGTCACCCGACCCCTCCGCCAACAGGGCGAACCGGGTGATCCCGGTGGCCTCGGCGGTGGCGGCGATCCGGTCCGCGCACAGCCGGGGAGTGCCCACCGGATGCAGCTCGCAGAGGAGTTCGGTGTACGCCAGGGGGTCGCGCATGGGGCGTTTCCGGCCGTCCACGGTGCGGTGCGCGGCCAACCCCTGTCGCAGCATCCCCGGCAGCGCGCGGCGCAGTGTCTCCACCGCCTCGGTGTGGCTGTCGCCGATCTGCGCCACGCCCACCGAGACGTGTCCGGCGCGGGCCACGGTCCCCGCGTCGTGTCCGGCGGCGCGCGCGGTCTCCCCCCACAGCCGCACCATCGCGGCCTTCTCCTCGTCGCCCGAGTGCATCCCCAGCAGCATCGGCAGACCGCGCTCCGCGGCCAGCCGGACGGTCCCCGGCGAGGTGCAGGCGACCACCACCGGTGGTCCGCCGGTGGAGCGGTCCGGCCCGGTGGGCGCGGTGGGGTCGGGGACCACCGCCACCGGTCGGAAACGGTGACGTTCCCCCTCCGCCCCCACCTCCCCGCCGCGCAGCCACCGCAGGAGCACGTCCAGGGATTCCGGGAAACCCCGCTCGAAGGCGGGCAGTCCGGTGCCGAAGACCTCCAGGTCCACCCAGGGGCCCCCGCGTCCCACACCGAGGGTGAAACGCCCGTCGGAGACCAGGTGCAGCAGCGAGGCCTGTTCGCCGAGCGCCACCGGGTGGACGGTGGAGAGCACGCTGACGGCGGTGCCCAGGCCGATGCGCCGGGTGCGGCCGAGCAGGTGGGCGGCGAGGGTCGCCGCCGAGGGGCAGGTCCCGTAGGGGACGAAGTGGTGTTCGGCCAGCCAGGCCTCGGCCAGACCCGCCTCCTCGGCGGTCACCACGGTCCGGACGGCCCGGTCCAGCGCCTCCCGGTCGCTCTGGCCGGGGAACCGGCCGGCCAACACGAATGTCCCCACACGCATGCCTTCACCCCTTCGTGATGCGCTGTGTGCATCACATATCTCCATGGCATCAACGCCTGACACGTGCCAAGGGCACGGCCTGGCACAGAGTTTTTCCGATGATCATGGCTTTTGGGGTGTTGGTGAGGTGACAGGGGGAGGTCGAGACGAAAGTGACACTTTTCCGACCCGGTTCGGATGCCCGCGCCCGGAGGGCGCGTGGCGGCACCGGGGCGCACATCGAACCACCCCGCCCCTCGGTGTGCGACGGTCCCGCGACCCCGGCCGAAATGCGTAGGCTGGGAGCGCCCATCGGGCGCCCCGTCCCCCGGGGACGCCCGCCCGGGTGGGCCGCGAGACCCACGAGCGAACGAATGGAACCGGAGGTGCCAGGTGTCCCCCCGGCGCAACCACCGGCGCGACCGACGCACCGACCCCTCGGGGGCCGGCGAGGGCGGCGTGCGCGGCACGGAGACCACCGAGGACTGGCGCGGCGAGGAGTGGGTGGTGCGCCGCGTCACCGGCGCCGCCGCCGTCAAGCACTACCGCTGCCCGGGATGCGATCAGGAGATCACACCGGGGCTGCCCCACGTGGTGGCCTGGCAGCGGTTCGGGGCGGTGGAGGACCGCCGGCACTGGCACAGCGGGTGCTGGCAGGCCCGTGACCGTCGCGCCCCCGTCGTCCGCCGCTCCCGCAACGCCCCCCGGTACTGACGGCCCCGGTCGCCCCCGCCCCCGGCCCCCGGTGGCGCGGGGCCGGGGACCGGGGGCGACCGGATCTCCGGGAGGCAGCCGCGCTCAGTGCCGTTCCCACCGCACCGCGGGCAGCAACCGGGTCAGTGGCGCCGGCAACCACCAGGCCCGGTGGCCGAGCAGCTGCATCGTCGCCGGGACGACCAGGCAGCGGATGAGGACGGCGTCCACGAGGACCGCGACCGCCAGCCCCAGGCCGAACTGCTGGAGCATCCGGTCGTCACTGAGCATGAAGGCGCCGAAGACCGCGACCATGATGGCGCCCGCCGCGGTGATCACCGAGCCGGTGTGCGCCAGGCCCTCCCGAACCGCCGACGCGTGGTCCCCGGTGCGCTCCCACTCCTCCCGGATGCGGGAGACCAGGAAGACCTCGTAATCCGTGGAGAGACCGAAGACGATCGCGAAGATCATCACCGGCACGAAGGCCTCGATCGGCCCGGGTTCCACCCCGAACCACCCGTGCTGGAAGACCAGGGTGACCGCCCCGAGCGCCGCGCCGATGGTCAGCAGGTTGAGCAGCGCCGCCTTCAGCGGGACCAGCACCGAACGGAAGACCGCGGTCAACAGCACCAGGGACAGGCCCACCACGATCAGCACGAACAGCGGCATCCGCTCCTCCACCCGCGTCGAGAAGTCCTCGACGGCGGCGGTGGACCCGCCCACCAGGTACTCCGCCCCGGTCCGCTCCGCCAGGTCCGGCAGCACATCGCCGCGCAACGCGTGCACCAGCGCGGAGGTCTCCTCGTCCTGCGGCGCGCTCTCGGGGTGGACGAGCACGGTCGTGACGGACTCGGAGCCGGTCGGGAACGGTCCGATCGCGTTCGCCACACCGGGGGTGCCGCCCAGTACCCCCACGGCGGCGGCGCCGGCGGCCTCCGCGCCCTCGTCCCCGCCCTCGACGGCGATGATCAGCGGCCCGTTGCCACCCGGCCCGAAGCCCTCGGCCAGCAGGTCGTAGGCCGCCCTGCCGGTGGAGCCGGCCGGGTCGTTGCCCGCGTCCGCGAAGCCGAGCCGCAGATCGGCGACCGGCACGGCGAGCGCGCCCAACCCGATCACCGGGATCAGCAGCGCGACCAGCGGACGGCGCTGCACGGCGGCACCGAGGCGGCGCCACCCGGTGCCGTCCGCCGCTTTGCCGCGGGCCTCCCGGCGGGCGGCGCGGGCCGGGAACTGCCGGGCGAAGCGCCGACCGAAAATCCCCAGCAGCGCGGGGAGCAGCGTCAGCGAGGCGGCCATCGTCACGGCCACCGTCAGCGCCACCGCCAGGGCCACGCCCCGGAGCGCGCCCAGACCGAGGGCCACCAGACCCAGCAGGGCCACGATCACGGTGCAGCCGGCGAAGAAGACGGTCCGGCCGGCGGTGTCCAGCGAACGGCGGGCGGCCGACTCCGGGTCGGCTCCCCTGATCAGTTCGCCCCGGTACCGGGCGAAGATCAGCAGCGCGTAGTCGATGCCGACACCGAGACCGACCAGCGTCATCACATAGGGGGTGTAGCCCGCGATGGTGAACGCGTGCGAGGCCAGGATGATCAGTCCGATGGCGCTGCCGACCGCGAACAGCGCCACGACGACCGGTAGCCCGGCGGCGATCACGGTGCCGAACATGAAGACCAGGATGACGAGGGCGGTGAGGACGCCGACGCCCTCGGCGGCGCCGCCCTCGCTCTCCGCGAGCTGCCGGGCGGCGTCGCCCCCCAGCTCCACCCGGAGGCCGTCACCGGTCGCGTCCTCGCGCTCGGCGATCGACCGGGCGGCGGCCAGGATGTCCTCGGTCGCCTCGACGGACAGTTCCTCGGAGGTGCCCTCCAGCACCACCGTGGCGAAGCCGATCGTGCCGTCCCCGGAGATCGCCCCGTCGCCGTCGTGGGGGCCGCGGACCCCGGCCACCCCCGGCAGTTCGGCGACCCGCGCGAGCATTCCGTCGACCCGCTGCTCGGTGCCGGGGTCGCCCAGCCCGGCCGGATCGTGCAACACGATCGACAGGGTGTCGCCGGAGTCGTCCGGCGCGTGCTCCCCGAGCAGCTCCCGGGCCCGCTGCGCCTCGGTACCCGGCAGCGAGTGATCGTCGCGGTAGTCGTCGCCGATGGCGGTGGCCGCGCCGACCGTGCCGACCAGGATCACCGCCCACAGGAGCAGTGCGGTCCACCGGTGACGGTGCGAGAAGCCGGCCAGTCGTTCGAACACCCCGGGCCGGGGAGGCGACGGTGGGGAAGGCGGCGCCTGCGGCGTTCGGGTGGGGGACTTGCTCTGCACGATGCTCTCCTCGGGGCGATGACCGTCGGCCGTGGCCACGACTGCGTGGCGACCCGGGACGAGCCTGGGCGATCGGCGTGCACCTCCGCGTCCGCCGGCGGTTGCGACCTCCGCTACCCCAGCGGTGGTAGGGCGCCCGCGCCGTCCCCCGGGGATTCCCCCGAGCCGCCCCGGGGGAGGGCCGGCGGAACGACGGGAGAGCCGTGCGTCACCGGGCGAGCGGCCCCACCGGGCACGTGATGATCGGACGTCGGCGGGTGTGCCCCGTCGGTGGGGCCCGGTCGGTCGGAGCCGCGGTGGTCGGGCCCCGACCACGAGGCCGTGGACCGGCGTTCACGGCGACATCTCCCACCCGTTTCCGCCCGTTTCCACCCGTGAACGTCACCGGCCTCTCGCGCACCCCCGCGCCCCCCGCCCGGCGGGTCGATCC
>NZ_VKHS01000446.1 GCF_014141525.1 Streptomyces calidiresistens | reverse complement strand
CCGTTCCCCCCGTTCCCCTGTTCCCCCTGTCCACCGTGTCCACCCTGTTCACCGTGTCCGCCCTGTCCCCGTTCCCCATGCCATGACCCTACTCGAGAGGCCCGGACGACTCATTTCCCAGCGATTTTCCTATGAAATTTTCGTGAGAGAAACGCCATTCCCACTCCCCCGCGCGCCTCCACGACGACTTCTCAACACGCCCGTCCGGGTGAATGACGACGGTTTCCGGAATGCCGGTGCTACACCATCGGAGAGCGCGAAAAGGCGACCCGGTCGTCATCCCCGAGCAGAGAAGAGAAGTCCATGGTGATGTCCTCCGAACGCACCACCATCCTCGATGAACCGAAACCGAAATCGGTGGGTGCGCTCGTCGTCGCCTGGCTGACCACGACCGATCACAAGAAAATCGGCGCGCTGTACATGGTCAGCGCCTTCGGCTTCTTCGTCATCGGTGGCGTGATGGCGCTGCTGATTCGGGCGGAACTCGCCCGGCCCGGAAATCAGATCCTCTCCAACGAGCAGTACAACCAGATGTTCACCATGCACGGCACGGTGATGCTGCTGCTCTTCGCGACCCCGCTCTTCGCGGGCTTCGCCAACGCCATCATGCCGTTGCAGATCGGTTCCCCCGATGTGGCGTTCCCCCGGTTGAACGCCCTGTCGTACTGGCTGTTCTTCTTCGGCGGTCTGATCGTGGTGGGCGCCTTCCTCACCCCGCAGGGCGCCGCCAACTTCGGGTGGTTCGCCTACACCCCCCTGTCCACCGAGGTGTACTCCCCCGGCGTGGGCAGCGACATGTGGGTGATGGGGCTGATCCTCAGCGGCTTCGGCACCATCCTGGGCGCGGTCAACTTCATCACCACGATCATCTGCATGCGGGCACCGGGCATGACGATGTTCCGGATGCCGATCTTCACCTGGAACGTCCTGCTCACCAGCGTGCTGGTGATCATCGCCTTCCCGGTGCTGGCCGCCGCCCTGTTCGCGCTGGCCTCCGACCGGGTCCTCGGCTCCCAGGTGTTCTCCCCCGCCAACGGCGGCCCGATCCTGTGGCAGCACCTGTTCTGGTTCTTCGGCCACCCGGAGGTCTACATCATCGCGCTGCCGTTCTTCGGCATCGTGTCCGAGATCCTGCCCGTCTTCAGCCGCAAGCCGATCTTCGGCTACGTCGGCCTGGTGGCGGCGACCATCGCCATCGCCGGCCTGTCGGTGACCGTGTGGGCGCACCACATGTACCCCACCGGGGCCGTGCTCCTGCCCTTCTTCTCCTTCATGACGTTCCTCATCGCGGTACCGACCGGGGTGAAGTTCTTCAACTGGATCGGCACGATGTGGCGCGGCTCGCTCAGCTTCGAGACCCCCATGCTCTGGTCGATCGGTTTCCTCGTCACCTTCCTCTTCGGTGGTCTGACCGGCGTCATCCTGGCCTCGCCGCCGATGGACTGGCACGTCACCGACTCCTACTTCGTGGTCGCCCACTTCCACTACGTGGTCTTCGGCACGGTGGTCTTCGCGATGTTCGCCGGATTCCACTTCTGGTGGCCGAAGTTCACCGGGACGATGCTGGACGAGACCCTGGGCAAGATCCACTTCTGGACGCTGTTCGTCGGCTTCCACGCCACCTTCCTGGTGCACCACTGGCTGGGCGCGGAGGGGATGCCCCGCCGGTACGTGGACTACCTGGCCAACGACGGCTTCACCGGCCTGAACACCTTCTCCACCATCGGCTCGTTCCTGCTCGGGCTGTCCACCCTGCCCTTCATCTACAACGTGTGGAAAACCTGGAAGTACGGCGAACGGATCACCGTGGACGACCCCTGGGGCTACGGCCGGTCCCTGGAGTGGGCGACCTCCTGCCCGCCGCCCCGCCACAACTTCGTCACCCTGCCCAAGATCCGTTCCGAATCCCCCGCCTTCGACCTGCACCATCCCCGGGTCTCCGCGCTCGGCGAGGAGCACATGGCGGGCGGCCGGGACGCCGTGGACACCGACGAGGCGCTGTTCGACCGACCCGGCGCCCCCCGGGACCCGGAGAGCGTCGGCGAGGAGGGGCGCGGCGATCAGCCCGACGGGTCCGATCGATCCGGCCGCGAGCGGCCCTGACCGCCGGAGGGTCGCCGTGCCGCACGATCGCGACGTCGCCGCCGGGATCAACCAGCTGGAGGGCTATCTCCTCGTCCAGTCCGAACTGCGCACCGCCCGGGCCGAGGGCGAGGCCCTCGCGGACCGGATGCCCTGGCTCACCGGGGAGCGGCGCGAGGAACTGGTCCGGCTGTACGCCGAGGAGCGCATGGCCCTGACCCGACGCACCCTGCGGGCCGTCACCGAACGCTGCCACGAACTGCGGGCCGAGTACACCGCCCGCTACCGGCAGTTGCGCCGACGGGTGGTGTGCGCGGCGCTCGCCGTCGTCCTCGGCGGGCTCACCCTCTCCGCCTGTCCCGCGACCCCCCGGGGCCCCGCCGACACGCGGGGCCCCGCACCGGCCGGGACCGGGCCGGTGACGACCTGCGCGCCCGGGACCTGCGCGGAGCCGGCCGTCCACGCCCCCTGATCACCCCGACGCGGCGGACGCCCCGCGCACCGGCCGTGAACCGGTGCGCGGGGCGTCCGTCGTCGTCGCCGGGAAACCCCGGGCCGCCGCTCAGCCCGGCGGCGTGCGCGGCCCCGGGGCGCTCAGGCCGGCGGGGCCCTCCGGGTCCCCGGAGCCGTCGGCGGTGCGCAACCTCTCCCCGTCGGAACCGATCGCCTCGACGGACGCGCCGCCCGGGCCGTCCCCGTCGCCACCGGTGAACCCCCGCCCCCGGGTGGCCATGAGGGACCACACGATCGAGACCCCGAGGGTGACGACGATGACCCCGAGCGTCAGCGGAATGGGCAGCTTGCCCACCGGGGTCTCGGAGAGGATCAGCTTCACCCCGGCGAACGCCAGCACCACGGCGAGCCCGTAGTGCAGGTACTCGAAGCGCCGCAGCAGCCCGGCCAGGCAGAAGTACAGACTGCGCAGGCCCAGGATCGCGAAGGCGTTGGCCGTCCACACCAGGAAGGTGTGGGTGGTGATCGCCAGGACCGCGCCCACCGAGTCCACCGCGAAGACCAGGTCGCTCGCCTCGACCGCGATCAGCGCGACGAACAGCAGGGTCGCCGTCCGACGGCCGTTCAGCCGCACGAAGAACCGGGCACCGTGGTACCGGGGATCGGTGGGGATGATCCGACGCACGATCCGCACCACCGGGTTGCGCTCCGGGTGCACCTCCTCGTCCTTGGAGACGAGCATCTTCCACGCCGTCCACACCAGGAAGCCACCCAGCAGGTAGGCGGTCCAGAAGAAGGTGTTCAACAGCTCGGCGCCGAGGAAGATGAAGACGAACCGCGCCACCAGGGCGCCCACCACGCCCCAGAACAGCACCTTGTGCTGATAACCGGCGGGCACGGCGAAGAAGGTGAAGATCAGGGCGAAGACGAAGATGTTGTCCACCGACAACGCCTTCTCCAGCAGATACCCCGCGTAGTAGGTGCCGGCGACCTCACCGCCCTGCCACGCCCACAGCACCAGCCCGAAGGCCAGGCCGACCGCGATCCAGATACCGCTCCAGATCGCGGCCTCGCGGAACTCGATCACATGGTTGTCGCGGTGCATGAAGAGGTCGATGGCGAGCATCACGGCGATGGCCGCGCTCACGGCCACCCAGACCCAGAAGGGCACGGCGAAGGAGAGTTCCTCCATCGGAAGCGGTCGTCCTCTCTTCCGTTGTCGTCCGGCACGGGTGGCGGATCATCACGCCACGAGGCCCCCCGGCCGCCCGGACGGCGCCCGTCGTTCCGCCGTTACCCGCTCATCGTCGGATCATTCCACCGCGTATGTCGAGCCCCTGACGGCTGTGCGCCCCTTATTCGGCCGGTACCCGCCGGGACCCCGTCGCCGCCGCGGAAGCGCGTCCGGTGACGGACCGACACCACGGCGGGCACCACCGTCGCCCCGGCGGGCCCCCGCCCGTTCCCGGGCCGGGTGACCGACCCTCAGCGGAAGGCGTCCACCCCCGTCAACTCCGCCGAGAACGCCCACAGTCGCTCGGCCTGCCCGGGGTCCACCGCGTAATCCGCGACCCCGGCCGCCGGGGGCTCGGCCCGGTCGGCGGGCACCGCGATGTCGCAGTCCTCGCAGTACAGTCCGCCGAGATCCACCAGGTGCGGCGAGGTCGCCGCCCACACCTGGGTGGCCGCGCCCTGTTCCGGCGTCTTGAAGTCCGGGTTGATCACCCGTCCCTCCTCGTCGATCCACCCGGCCGCCACCATCTCCTCGCGCGGCAGATGCCGTTGGAGCGGGGTGGCGATGGCGCCGGGGTGGAGCGAGAACGCCCGCACCCCCGCGTCGCGGGCCAGGGCGTCGAGGTGCACGGCGAACAGCACATTGGCCGTCTTGGACTGCCCGTAGGCCTCCCACTTGTCGTAGCCGTCCCCGAACCACGGGTCGTCCCAGCGGATCGGTGAACGGTGGTGCGCGGCCGAGGAGACCGAGACCACCCGCGTCCCGTCCTCCGAGAAGGCCGGCCGCAGGCGGTTGACGAGGACGAAGTGGCCCAGGTGATTGACGGCGAACTGCCGCTCCCAGCCCGGCCC
>NZ_VKHS01000445.1 GCF_014141525.1 Streptomyces calidiresistens | reverse complement strand
GGCCCGGGCCGGGCTCAGTCCCCGCCGGTACCGGCGGGGACCGGGGCGGCGGGGTGACGTGGCGGCTCGGCCACCCCGGCCGGCCTGCGTGCGGCGAACTCCCGGCGCAGGACGGGGATCACCTCCTCGCCCAGCAGGTCCAGTTGCTCCAGGACGGTCTTCAGCGGCAGGCCCGCGTGGTCGACGAGGAACAACTGGCGCTGGTAGTCGCCGAAGCTCTCGCGGAAGGTGAGGGTCTTCTCGATGACCTGCTGGGGGCTGCCCACGGTCAGCGGCGTCTGTTCGGTGAACTCCTCCAGCGAGGGGCCGTGTCCGTAGACGGGGGCGTTGTCGAAGTAGGGGCGGAACTCCCGGACGGCGTCGCCCGAGTTCCTCCTCATGAAGACCTGTCCCCCGAGCCCCACGATCGCCTGTTCCGGCGTGCCGTGCCCGTAGTGGGCCCAGCGCCTGCGGTACAGGTCGATGAGACGCCGGAAGTGCTCCTTGGGCCAGAAGATGTTGTTGGCGAAGAAGCCGTCGCCGTAGTAGGCCGCCTGTTCCGCGATCTCGGGGCTGCGGATGGAACCGTGCCAGACGAAGGGCGGGACACCGTCCAACGGACGGGGGGTGGAGGTGAAGCCCTGCAGGGGGGTGCGGAAACGCCCTTCCCAGTCGACCACGTCCTCCCGCCACAGGCGGTGGAGCAGGGCGTAGTTCTCGATCGCCAGCGGGATGCCCTGACGGATGTCCTGACCGAACCAGGGGTACACCGGGCCGGTGTTGCCGCGTCCCAGCATCAGGTCGACCCGTCCGTCCGCGAGGTGCTGGAGCATCGCGTAGTCCTCGGCGATCTTCACCGGGTCGTTGGTGGTGATCAGGGTGGTGGCGGTGGAGAGGATCAGGCGTTCGGTCCGGGCGGCGATCCAGCCGAGCAGGGTGGTGGGCGAGGAGGGGACGAAGGGCGGGTTGTGGTGCTCGCCGGTGGCGAAGACGTCGAGGCCCACCTCCTCGGCCTTGAGGGCGATGGCGGTCATCGCCTTGATCCGCTCGTGCTCGGTGGGCGTGCGACCGGTGGTGGGGTCGGGAGTGACGTCACCCACGGTGAAGACGCCGAACTGCATCGCGTTCACCCGATTCATTGATTGAAGCGTCAATTACATTCCTTCCAACCATCTCCCGGGTCGACGTGTTCCCGCATCCCGGACCGCCCCCGAATCCGGCCCGCGCTTGCGCCGCCGGGGTGACCGTCGGGCAGGGCCACGGCGCGCGCGGCGCGCGTACTCCCCCGGCGCGCCCGGGGTCCGTACGCTGGGGGCACCCGTGCCGGGAACCGACGGCGATCGCGTGGGCCGCTCCCGAGCGGTCCGGCGGTCCGTGTGGAGGGAGAGCCGCGTGAAGATGCTGATCAACGTGCCGGAGCGGGTGGTGGAGGACGCGCTGCGCGGTATGGCCGCCGTCCATCCGGAGCTCACGGTGGACGTGGCCAACCGGGTGGTGGTGCGCCGCGACGCCCCGGTGGCGAACAAGGTGGGGCTGGTCTCCGGGGGCGGTTCCGGTCACGAACCGCTGCACGGCGGTTTCGTCGGCCCCGGCATGCTCGACGCGGCCTGCCCGGGAGAGGTGTTCACCTCCCCGGTGCCCGATCAGATGGTGCGCGCCGCGGCCGCCGTCGACAGCGGCGAGGGCGTGCTGTTCATCGTGAAGAACTACACCGGTGACGTGCTGAACTTCGAGATGGCCGCCGAGCTCGCCGCCGAGGAGGGCATCCGGGTGGAGACCGTCACCGTGAGCGACGACGTCGCCCTGGCCGCCGGGGAGGGCTCCGGCCGCCGGGGGACGGGCGGCACCCTCTTCGTGGAACGCCTGGCGGGCGCCGTGGCCGAGGCGGGAGCCCCCCTGGAACGGGTGACGGAGGTGGCCCGCCGGGTGGCCGACTCCTGTCGCAGCTTCGGCGTGGCCCTCGCGCCGTGCAGCACCCCGGCCCGCGGGGGCCCGACCTTCGACCTGCCGGAGGGGGAACTGGAACTGGGCATCGGCATCCACGGCGAACCCGGTCGGGAGCGACGCGGGATGATGACCTCGGGGGAGATCGCCGACGCCACGGTGGACGCCCTGGTGAACGACCTGCGACCGGACGAGCCCGTCCTGGTGCTGGTCAACGGCATGGGGGCCACGCCGCTGCTGGAACTGTACGGGTACGCCTCCGAGGTGATGCGGGCCCTGGGGGAACGATCGGTGGTCCCCGCCCGCACCCTGGTGGGCGACTACGTGACCTCCCTGGACATGGCGGGCTGTTCGGTCACGCTGTGCCCGGTCGACGAGGAATTGCTCCGCCTGTGGGAGACCCCCGTGCGCACCCCCGCGCTGCGCTGGGGCGCCTGAGGACTGCGGGGTCGGGGAAGGGATGTCCCCCGGACGGGGGACATCCCTTCCCCGGACGGGACGAGGGTCGGACGAGAGGGGAACGCGGAGATGGAACCGGGAACCGACCGGGACGAGGGGACGGAGCCGACGCTGGACGCCGACTTCTTCATCCGCTGGCTCGACGCCGCGGCGGCCGCGGTGGCACGGGACGCCGATCGGCTCACCGAGTTGGACGCCGCCATCGGTGACGCCGATCACGGCAGCAACCTCAACCGCGGGTTCGCCGCGGTGACACGCCGGTTGACCGAGAAGCCCCCGAACGCCCCCGGCGCGGTGCTCACCGGGGCCGGGCGCACGCTGATCTCCAGCGTCGGCGGGGCCTCGGGGCCGTTGTACGGGACGCTGCTGCGCCGGGCCGGAAAGGAACTGGGCGACGCGCCCCGGGTGTCGCGGGTCCAACTCGCGGAGGCCCTGCGCTCCGGTGTGGGCGCGGTGGCGGAGTTGGGCGGCGCCGGCGGCGGGGACAAGACGATGCTCGACGCCCTGCAGCCCGCCGTCGAGGGGTTGACCCGTTCCTTCGGCGCCGCGGCGACGGCCGCGGAGGAGGGCGCGCTGGCCACCGTGCCGCTGCGGGCCCGTCGCGGCCGGGCCGCCTACCTGGGCGACCGCAGCATCGGTCACCAGGACCCCGGAGCGGCCTCCTCGGCCCTGCTCATCGGGGCCCTGGCCGACACCGCGACGCGAGCGGCGGATGACGACGGGCATCGGGGGAACGGTGCCGATCGTGTCTGAGACCGACCTCGGGAGGGCGGGCACCCCGGGCATCGTGCTGGTCTCGCACAGCCGGGAGGTCGCCGAGTCGGTGGCCCGACTCGCCGGCGCCCTGGCCGGAGGGGCGGGGGACGTGCGGGTGGTCCCCGCCGGAGGCGACCCGGCGGGTGGTGTCGGGACCGACGCCGAACTGATCGCGGCCGCCGCACGGCGGGCGGACTCCGGCGCGGGGGTGGCGATCCTGGTGGACCTCGGGAGCGCCGTGCTCACCGTGCGCGCCCTGGTGGCGGAAGGCGGGGACGACGGGGACGAGGGGCTTCCCCCCGGGGCCCGCATGCTCGACGCGCCCTTCCTGGAAGGGGCGGTGGCCGCCGTGGTGGCCGCGGCCGGCGGGGCCGATCTGGAGGGGGTGGCCGGGGCCGCCGAGGAGGCCCGCGACTACCGCAAACGGTGAGCCGGGGCCCGTCCGCGCGGCGGGCCCCGGCCCGCCGGCGACACCCGGGCGTCTACGCCACCGCCGTCTCCTCCCGGGCGCCCGGCTCGTCCTCCCCGCTCCCGGCGACCGGGACCGACACCGGGCGCCCCGGGCCGAGCAGCAGGGCCGCCTCCGGGTACTCCAGGGCCGCCGGGGAGAGGCGCGAGAGCCGTCCGGAGGCCAGTACCACGAGGTCCCCGACCCCCCTCGCCCCGGGCGGGGCGACCGATGCGCCGTCTCCCGTCACCCCGGCGCGGCGCAGTGCCTGGGCGGCGACCGCCCCGGCGGATCCGTGCAGCCTCACCGGCGCGCCGAGGGCCTCCCCCAACCGTTCGCGGATGGAGTCGGCGACCAGTTCGTAATGGGTGCACCCCAACACCACGTCCCGCACCCCGGGCGGGGTGAGACGGACCGCCGCGTCCACCGCCCGGATGATCGCGGCGGAATCCGCGCGCTCCACGGCGTCCGCCAGACCGTGGCAGGGCACCTCGGCCGTCTCCACCCCGTCGGCGAACTCGGCGATCAGGCGACGCTGGTAGGCGCTTCCCGTGGTGGCGGGGGTGGCCCAGATCGCCAGGGGCCCGCCCGCCAGCGCCCCGGGTTTGACCGCGGGCACCGTCCCGATGACGGGCACGGTGGGTTCGAACTCCGCGCGCAGGGCGTCCAGGGCGTGCACGGAGGCGGTGTTGCAGGCGACCACGAGGGCACGCGGGCCGTGCGCCCGCGCCGCTCGCGCGCACCGCAGGGCCCGCTCCGCGATGTCCCGGGGGTCCCTGGGGCCCCAGGGCATCCCGTCCGGATCGCCGGACAACACGAGGGAGACATCCGGGCGGACACGGCGCACCGCGGCGGCGGCGGCGAGAAGTCCGAGACCCGAGTCGATGAGCGCGATCTTCACGGAGTCAGGGGACCGATGCGCCGTCTCCCGTCACCCCGGCGCGGCGCAGTGCCTGGGCGGCGACCGCCCCGGCGGATCCGTGCAGCCTCACCGGCGCGCCGAGGGCCTCCCCCAACCGTTCGCGGATGGAGTCG
>NZ_VKHS01000444.1 GCF_014141525.1 Streptomyces calidiresistens | reverse complement strand
GGGGCAGGCGAGGCGCGGCCGGGGGGTCGGCGGGCGCGCCTTCGCCCGGCACGTGCGGTCGCTGGCCCGGCTGGTGGAGGAACTGGAGGCGGGGCGGACGCCGCCCGGCTGCCGGGCGGCACTGCTGTTCACCCGCGAGCAGACGGGGTGGCTGACCGCGCCGCTCCTCCCGCTCCCCATCCCCTCACCGTCCCACCCCGCGGACACGGCGGTGCCCGCCGCGCCGGGGGACTCCCCCGCTGCGACGGGACCGGGCGCGGACACGGGGGCACGAAAGTCCCCGCACGGCGCGCCCCACCGGGTCACCCCGGTGTGACCCCGTCCGACGGAACCGGGACGAGCCGGATGCCGATGGTCCCGGAGCGTCCCCGGCGCAGTCGGCTGCCCAGCAGGGCGAGCCGGCCCGAAAGGCCGTAGCGGCGGGCGATGAGCCGCCGGCAGCGTTCGCTGCCGGCGGCGTCCAACAACTCGGCCCGGCCGGGCACCCCGGGACCGGTGGGTCGGCCGCGCACGTCGCAGGGGGCGAGCAGGACATCGGAGCGGTTGCGCAGCCGCTTGACCTTGCCGGAGTTCGCGGCGGTCCACACGAACAGGGCGTCGCCCTCGGCCACGACCCACACGGGCGTGGGGACGGCCCTGCCGTCGCGCCGAAAGGTGGTGACCAGGAGGTACTTTCCCGCCCCGAGGCGGGTGATCTCGTCGTGCGGATCGGTCCTGTCGCTCATGGCCACACCGTACGCGCCGCCCGTGCCGGCCCGGGCACCGGCGCCCCGACCGGCACGGGGCGGACCGGCGCCCCCGGGCCGTGGAAGGGGGTGACCGGGGTACGGCCGGGTGACCGCGCGCACGGTGTCGACGGGGAGGAGTGATCCGGGACGCCCCGGGGCCGGCGTGCGGACCACGAAGGGGGAGTCTCAGTCCGCGGGTGCCGGTCCCGTGCTGCCGCGACGCACCCACCGGGCCGCCGGGGACTCCCGGGGCGTGGCGGGCCGGCCCGCCACCAACTCCAGGAGGGTGTCGGCGACCAGGGATCCGAACCGGTGGACGTCCACGCTCATGGTGGTGAGCGGCGGGGAGGCCAGCCGGCACATCGGGGAGTCGTCCCAGGCCAGCAGGGAGAGCCGGTCGGGGACGGCGACGCCGGCCGCCCCGGCGGCCTCCAGCCCGGCCACGGCCATCACGTCGTTGTCGTACATGATCGCGGTGGGCGGTTCCGGGGCGGAGAGCAGTCGGGCGGTGAGTCGGGCGCCGGCCTCGTCGGAGTAGTCCCCCTCGACCACCACGGGCTCGATCCCGGCCTCCCGGCACCCCTCGCGCAGGGCGCGGGTGCGGGCGACGGTGTGCAGCAGGTCGGCCGGGCCGCCGACCCGGGCGATGCGCCGGTGCCCCAGCTCCAGCAGGCGGGCGAGGGCGTCCCGCACGGGGCCCGTCTCGTCGGTGCGCACCGCCGGCAGGTCGGTCCCGTCCCCGGGGTTGCCCACCACGACGGCGGGCAGGCCCAGTTCGGTCAGCACCTCCGGGCGCCGGTCCCCGACGGTGGGGTTGACCAGTGCCACGGCGTCCACCAGCCCGCGTGCCGCCCAGCGGCGGTAGGCGGCGATCTCCGCCTCGTGGTGGGGGACGACGTGCAACAGGACCGACAGGTCGTGCTCCGCCAGACGCTCCTCGATGCCCGCGATGAACTCCATGAAGAAGGGCTCGACGCCCAGGAGGCGGGCCGGGCGGGCCAGGACCAGTCCGACCGCGCCGGGCGAGTGACGGGGAGCGGGTGGGCCGTCGACGCGCTCCCCCGGCGCTCCCGCACGCGGGGACCCGGGAGCCGCCGGGAGGAGGGGACGACCGATCGGTCCGGCGGTCCGACCGGGGGGTGGGAGGCTCACCTGCGGTCACCGGGGCCGGGTCGATTCCGGAAGAGGTCGTTGGCGGTGCGCAGCACGGGCCGCCGGGTCAGGACGTCCGGGTCGAACTCCGCGCCGGTGCCCACCCGGAAGACCCGGCTCTCGCCGGGGAGCAGCGTCACCAGCATGTCGTCCACCTCCGCGTCGGGGGCGGCCCGGTCGGCCAGCAGCGCCACGTCACGGGCCAGGGCACCGGCGCGGACCTCCACCCGGTAGCCGCCGGGCTCGGCGACCGCCCGGGCCTCCAGCGGGTCGGGATCCAGCGCCAGGTCGAGGTCCTCCAGGAAGGTGTGCACGACCCTGGTGCCGTCCTCCGCCGTCATCACGAGCAGTTCCTCCTGTGCGGCGTCGGGAGTGATCAGGTGGTCCGCAAGATGGTACTGCCGCGCGGACCGGGCGGGGACGTCCAGCTCCACCGTGCCGGCCCCGCGTTCCGTGCCGGTGGAAAAGGCGAGACGCCGCGCGGCGAGCGGGCCGGTCCACGGCCGATCGGTGTCGTTGACGGCGATCAGGGTCGGTCGGCCGTCGCGCGGCTGGACGGTCAGCAGGCGCGGGGCGTGGGCCCGGCGCAGGCCGTACCACAACGGCTTGCGGCGGCCGTCGCCGTCCACCGCCGCCCAGGAGGTGACGGGCCAGCAGTCGTTGAGCTGCCACACCAGGGAACCGGCGGTGCGGGGCCACCAGGAGCGGAAGTGCTCCACACCCAGGGCCACCGCGCGGGCCTGGTTGAGCTGGGTGGCCCAGTGCCAGTCGGTGAAGTCCCGGGGCACGGGCAGGCGGGGGACCAGGCCGCGTTCCAGCTTGCCGTTGCCGTCCTCGGCCTTCTGGTGGAGCAGGAAGGCGGGTGAGGTCGTGGTCGGCGGCTCGTCCCGGACGGCCCGGCGCAGCGTGGTCCAGGTGGGCGGGCCCTGGAAGCCGAACTCGGAACAGAAACGGGGGACGTGGTCCCGGTAGGCGGTCTGGTCGATGCGGTTCCACACCTCCCACTCGTGCCGGGTGCCGTGGTCCGGGTCGTTGGGGTGGAGCCCGTCGGTACCGGGGAGCCCCTCGAGGGGGCGACCCGGGTTGCAGGGGCTGTTCTCGGTGTAGAAGCGGGTGGGGTCCAGTTCCCGGAGCACGGCGGGCAGCAGTTCGGTGTAGTAGCGCAATCCCCAACTCCGGTCGCCCAGCTCCTCCCGCCAGCCCCAGTCCCGGAAGCCCCACATGTTCTCGTTGGCGCCGTTCCACAGCGCGAGGGAGGGGTGGGAGGAGAGCCGGGCGACGTTCTCCCGGGCTTCGGCCTCCACCTCGCCCCACAGCGGTTCCTCCTCCGCGTAGGCGGCACAGGCGAAGGGGAAGTCCTGCCAGACCAGCATGCCGCGCTCGTCGCAGACGTCGTAGAAGTCGTCGGTCTCGTAGATGCCGCCGCCCCACACCCGCAGCATGTTCATGTGCGCGCCCAGGGCCTGATCGACCCGTCGGGCCAGCCGGTCGCGGGTGGTCCGGGTGAGGAAGTGGTCGTCGGGGATCCAGTTGGCCCCCTTGACGAAGATCGGGACGCCGTTGACCGAGACGGTGAAGGGGGTGCCGTGCTCGTCCGGGGCGGTGTCCACGGTGACGGTGCGGAACCCGATCCGGCGGTGGGCGGCGTCCGGTCGCCCGTCGTGACCGGGACCCCCGAGGGTGACCTCCAGGTCGTACAGGGGGTGATCGCCGTATCCGGCGGGCCACCACAGGCGGGCGTCGGGCACCTCGACGCGAACGCTCGCGGTGTCGGTCCCGGCGGGGACGACGAGCCGCCGTTCCCGGTCGCCCACCCGGGCGGTGAGCACGAGTTCCCGGCGGTCGGTCGGGTCGGCGCGTTCGAGGTCCACGTGCACGTCGACGCGGCCGGTGCCGTCGGGGGCGACCGAGGTCAGGGGGCGGAGGGAGGCGATGCGGGCGGTGTGCCACCGTTCCAGGCGGACCGGCTTCCAGATACCGGCGGTCTGCAGGTCCGGTCCCCAGTCCCAGCCGAAGGAGCAGGCCATCTTGCGCACGGCGTTGAAGGGATGGGGATAGGCGCGGGGGCGGGCGCCCACCTCCTTCTCGACCGCCTCGGCGTACTCCAGGGCCGATCCGAGGGCGACGACCAGGTCGTTGGTACCGGGGCGGCCGTCCCGGGCGGGGGCGAGCCGGTCCCGGAGGTCCACCCGCACCGAGCGGTGCATGTTGACCGAGCGGGCGACGGCGGTGCCGTTGAGGCGGATATCGGCCACGGTGTCCAGACCGTCGAAGACCAGGTCCACGCGCTCCCCGGGCCCGGCCGGCTCCGCCTCGAAGGTGGTGGCGTAGCGCCAGTGGGCGCGGTGGGTCCACCGCAGCGCGGTCTCGTTGAGGTCGAGGTAGGGGTCGGGGATGAGGTCGGCGGCGAGCAGGTCGAGGTGCGAGGAGCCCGGCACCGCCGCCGGCACGGTGCGACCGACGAGGTCGGCGGGTACCCCGTCCCCCTCCACCGTCAGTCGCCAGCCGTCGTGCAGGGTCGTTCGCTCCATGCGGGTACTCCTCGATCGGGTCGATCGGCCGGGGCGGGGGCGTCGAAACACCTTCGACGAGCCTCCCGATTCTTACTCAACTGAATTAACTAAGTCAATATCCTTGTGTCCCTCCCCCGACTTCCGATATCCAGGGCCGTCACAAGCGCGGGAACCGAGGGGAGGAACACGGGGAATTCGTCATGACACCGCCCCGGGGCGTCCCTCTCCGCC
>NZ_VKHS01000443.1 GCF_014141525.1 Streptomyces calidiresistens | reverse complement strand
CGCCCGCCCTCACCCCCGCTCGGCGGCGACCAGTTCCGCGATCTGCACGGCGTTGAGCGCCGCGCCCTTGCGGAGGTTGTCGTTGGACAGGAACAGCGACAGGCCGTGCTCCACGGTCTCGTCGCGCCGGACCCGGCCCACGTAGGAGGCGTCCCGGCCGGCGGCCTGCAGGGGGGTGGGGATGTCGGACACCTCGACCCCCGGCGCGTCCCCCAGCAGCTCCAGGGCGCGTTCGGGGGTGATCGGCCGCTCGAAACGGGCGTTGACCTGGAGGGAGTGGCCGGAGAAGACCGGTACCCGCACGCAGGTGCCGGAGACCAGCAGGTCGGGGATGCCCAGGATCTTGCGGCTCTCGTTGCGGAGCTTCTGCTCCTCGTCGGTCTCCCCGAGCCCGTCGTCGACGATCGAGCCGGCCATCGGCAGCACGTTGAAGGCGATGGGGCGCGCGTAGGTGGCGGGGGCCGGGAGGTCCAGGGCGGAACCGTCCCGGGCCAGCCGGTCGGCGCCCTGCTCCACGGCGGCCCGCACCTGGCCGTCCAGCTCCGCCACCCCGGCCACCCCGCTGCCGGAGACGGCCTGGTAGGTGGCGACCACCAGCGCGCGCAGCCCCGCCTCGGCGTGCAGGGGGCGCAGCACGGGCATGGCGGCCATGGTGGTGCAGTTGGGGTTCGCGATGATGCCCCTGGGGCGGTCGGTCGCCGCTTCCGGGTTGACCTCGGAGACCACCAGCGGAACGTCGGGGTCCAGGCGCCAGGCGGAGGAGTTGTCGATGACCACGGCGCCCGCGGCGGCGACCCGCTCGGCCAGGGCCCGGGAGGTGGCGCCGCCGGCGGAGAAGAGCACGATGTCCAGGCCGCTGTAGTCGGCCTCCGCCGCGTCCTCGACGGTGACCTCCGTGTCCTGCCAGGGGACGGTCCGGCCCGCCGAACGGGCGGAGGCGAACAGGCGCAGCTCGTCGACCGGGAACTTCCGTTCGGCGAGGACCTCCCGCATCACCGTTCCGACCTGCCCGGTGGCTCCGACGATCCCGATCCTCATGGGGCTCCTCCGTGTGCTCGCTGTCACGATTGTCGCGACCCTCCCGGCGGCTCCGGCCGGACGGCGCTGTCCGCCACCGGCCGCCGGCGTTCATTCGTGCGCGTCGGCCCGCGTGTCGCCGCGGCGCGCTCCCGACCGTGGCACCTACCCTGCCCTGTCCACCCCGATCGCGGCCAATCCTTTGACCTCCGTCACACCCCGTGACCGCCGAACGGAGGAGCGGGAGAACCCACCCGAGGGCAGGTAACGCTGTTGTAACGAAGTCGAACTACCCTCCGGGCAGGGTCGGAGGGCCGCCGTGACCGCCGACCTCCGGTTCCCCGCGTCCGGGCCCCGCGCCCGCGCCGGCCCGATCCGCGACAACGGCCGACAACGGTGAGGTGGGACCAGCCGATGACCCCCGTGACCCCGACACCCCCCGCGCCCTCCGGCGTTCCCGCGCGCCCCGACGGGGGGCGGCTCCGGTGCGCCTGACCCCGCACGAACAGGAGCGGCTGCTCGTCCACGTCGCCGCCGACGTCGCCGAGCGGCGTCGCGCCCGGGGGGTGCGCCTGAACCACCCCGAGGCGGTGGCGCTGATCACCGCCCACGTGCTGGAGGGGGCGCGGGACGGTCGCACCGTGGCGGAACTGATGGCCTCCGGCCGCACCGTCCTCAGCCGCGAGGAGGTCATGGAGGGCGTGCCCGAGATGATCCACGACGTCCAGGTGGAGGCCACCTTCCCGGACGGCACCAAGCTCGTCACCGTCCACGAGCCCATCGTCCGGTCCGGAGGCGCCCCGTGATCCCCGGCGAGATCCGGTACGCCGGGACCCCGGTGGAGCTCCACACCGGGGCCGACATCATCCGCCTGACCGTCCGCAACACCGCCGATCGGCCGGTGCAGGTCGGCTCCCACTACCACTTCGCCGAGGCCAACCCCGCCCTGGAGTTCGACCGGGCGGCGGCCCGCGGCCGGCGCCTGGCCATCGCCGCCGGCACCGCGGTGCGCTTCGAACCCGGCCTGCCGGTCGAGGTGGGCCTGCTCCCGCTGGCGGGGAAGCGGATCGTGGCCGGCCTGCGCGGGGAGACCGGGGGGCCGCTCGATGACGCGTGAACCGGGAGGGGCCGCGGGCGGCGACCGCCCCGTGATGGACCGCGCCGCCTACGCCGATCTCTACGGGCCCACCACCGGGGACCGGATCCGTCTGGCCGACACCGACCTGTTCGTGGAGATCGAGGAGGACCTGGCGGGCGGGCCGGGCCGGGCCGGGGACGAGGCCGTCTTCGGGGGCGGCAAGGTCATCCGCGAGTCCATGGGGCAGTCCCGGGCGACCCGGGCGGAGGGCACCCCGGACACCGTGATCACCGGAGCCGTCGTCATCGACCACACCGGGATCGTCAAGGCCGACCTCGGCATCCGCGACGGACGGATCGTCGCCCTGGGCCGGGCCGGCAACCCCGACACGACGGACGGCGTCCACCCCGATCTGGTGATCGGCCCGGAGACCGAGGTGATCGCGGGCAACGGCCGGATCCTCACCGCCGGGGCGGTGGACGCCCACGTCCACTTCATCTGCCCGCAACTGGTGGACGAGGCCCTCGCCTCCGGCGTCACCACCCTGCTGGGCGGCGGAACCGGGCCCGCCGAGGGCAGCAGGGCCACCACCGTCACCCCCGGCTCCTGGCACATCGCCCGGATGCTGGAGGCGATGGACGGCCTCCCCGTCAACATCGGCCTGCTCGCCAAGGGCAGCACCGTCTCCCGCGAGGCGATGCTGAACCAACTGCGCGGCGGCGCCGTCGGCTTCAAGATCCACGAGGACTGGGGGGCGACCCCCGCCGTCATCGACGCCTGCCTGGGCGTGTGCGAGGACACCGGCGCCCAACTGGCGATCCACACCGACACCCTCAACGAGGCCGGTTTCGTGGCCGACACCCTGGCCGCCGTCGCCGGCCGTTCCGTGCACACCTTCCACACCGAGGGCGCGGGTGGCGGGCACGCCCCGGACATCATCACCGTGGTCTCCGAGCCGCACGTGCTCCCGAGTTCGACCAATCCCACCCGCCCGCACACCGTCAACACCGTCGAGGAGCACCTCGACATGCTGATGGTCTGCCACCACCTCAACCCGGCCGTCCCCGAGGACCTGGCCTTCGCGGAATCCCGCATCCGCCCCACCACCATCGCGGCCGAGGACATCCTGCACGACCTCGGCGCCATCTCGATCATCTCCTCCGACTCCCAGGCGATGGGCCGCGTCGGGGAGGTCGTCCTGCGCACCTGGCAGACCGCGCACGTCATGAAGGCACGCCGGGGCCCGCTGCCGGGCGACGGCCCGGCCGACAACCACCGGGTGCGCCGCTACGTCGCCAAGTACACGATCAACCCCGCTGTCGCGCAGGGCGTGGGACACGAGGTGGGCTCGGTGGAGCCGGGCAAGCTCGCCGACCTCGTGCTGTGGGAGCCGGCGTTCTTCGGGGTCAAACCGCTGCTGGTCCTCAAGGGAGGGCAGATCGCCCTGGCACAGATGGGGGACGCCAACGCCTCCGTCCCCACCCCCCAGCCGGTCCTGCCGCGTCCGATGTTCGGCGCGCTGGGCCGGGCGCCGGGCGCCGACTCGGTCAACTTCGTCTCCCCGTTGGCGTTGGAGGCCGGGTTGCCCGACCGCCTGGAGTTGTCCAAGCGGTGGGTACCGGCCGGGGACACCCGTCGGGTCGGCAAGGCCGACATGCGGGAGAACGACGCCCGACCGGAGGTCCGGGTGGAGCCCGACAGCTTCTCCGTCACCATCGACGGCGAGCCGGTGGTTCCCGCCCCCGCGGCGGTCCTCCCGATGGCCCAGCGCTACTTCCTGTTCTGAGGGGGCCCGATGACCCGTCCACCGACCCACCCCCCGCCCGCCGGGGGCGCCGCGGCGCTGCTCGTCCTCGCCGACGGCCGTTTCCCCGCCGGGGGCCACGCCCACTCCGGCGGTGCCGAGGCCGCCGTGCGGGACGGCCGACTGACCGACGGTCCGGGCCCCGACGGTCCGGCCGGGTTCTGCCGGGGACGCCTGCACACCTCCGGGCTCGTCGCCGCGGCACTGGCGGCGTCGGCCGCCATGGGCGCCGACCCCGCCGGGCTGGACGCCGCGGCCGACGCGCGCACCCCCTCGTCCGCCCTCCGCGCGGTCGCCCGCCGGCTGGGTCGCCAACTGCTGCGGGCCGGGCGGGCCGCCTGGCCCGATCCGATCCTGGAGGCCGTCGCCGCGGATCATCCCGGAGGGCTCCACCAGCCGGTGGTGCTCGGCCTGGTCGCCCGGGCGGCGGGCCTCACCCCCCTCGACGCGGCCCGGGCCGCCGCCCACGAGGCGGTCTCCGCCCCGGCCGGGGCCGTCGTGCGGCTGATGGGCTCGGACCCGCTGGTCGCCACCGCCGTCCTCGCCCGCCTCGCCCCGGAGACGGACGCCGTCGCCGAGCGGGCCACCGAGGCGGCGCGGGTCGCCCTCGCCTCCGGTGACCCCGGGGACCTGCCGGCCGCCTGCGGACCGCTGTCGGAGATCGGGGCCGAGTTCCACGCCCTCCAACCGGCCCGACTGTTCGCCTCCTGACCCCCGAGCCCCCGGAGCCCTCCCGTGCAC
>NZ_VKHS01000442.1 GCF_014141525.1 Streptomyces calidiresistens | reverse complement strand
GCGGGGGGATCGCCGAGGAATCGATGGGCGGTGGAGGGACCTCCGATGTCCCGCCCCGGCCCTCCGCTCCGGGGGCGCGTCCATTAAGAAATTATCGCCCACTCATTCGAGTGAGAGTGATGGATGTGAGTCGTCGTCGAGGGTTATGGTCCTTTCGGCCATCAGGGGGAATCCCCGACCCGGCCGGGAGGGGAACCCGGCGGGGCGCGAGCGACCGGAAGGGCGGGTTTCCCGATGCATCAAAGTTCGAATGATTTTCCCATCGGAAAGACCGGCGAGATCGACGCGTCGGACAAGACCGATGAGGTGGACGAGGGCGGCGAAATGGAAGGGATGGACGAGGTGTATTACCTCCGGGCGCGCCCTTCGGAGGACCTCGTCCGACTGGCGAAGGAGTTGGTCGGGAAGGCACCCAACCTTCTGGCCCTCGGCGTCGCCGCGTACATCCGTTGCCTGCCCGCGGGAGCGCCGGCGGACCTCGACGCGCTGGATGCCCGGTTCGAGGAGAGCCGTGCCGAGTTGGAGGTGGCGTTGCGGGACGCGAGGAGCGCGGGGCTCCTCGACCGCTGAGCGGCGCGGCTTCCACCCCCCTGTCGCGTTCCACGGCCGCACGCGGGCGTTCGGCGCCCCGGAAGCGCCTCGGACCGGAGCGGCTTCGCCGATTCCCACCCCTTCGTCGCCTCCGCTGCCCGGGCTCGGCGAATCAGGGGCATGGTGATCAGGATCGGAGAAGCGTTTCCCCGGGTTTCCGTCCAGCATGGAGGTCCGTCGGGGTCGCGGGGGTTCCGGGATCGGTCGAGCGTCCGGGCGGGGGCGGTGGGAACGCCGGCAGTCGGGTCCGGATCCGTGTGTCGCCGTCCCCTTCCGGGGCCGGCGTCGTTCCCGGCGGGTATCCGTGCGGTCCAGCGCTTCTCGGGAGACATGAGATGGCCTTTTCGCTCGATGTGGTGAACTTCGGTGTGCCGGAGCCGGCGAGTGCACGGGAGTTCTACGCCGCCACCCTTTCGCCCACCGTCGAGGACCACGACCGGTACGTGGATCTGGACCTGAACGGGGCCGGACACCTCGCCCTGTACGACGTCGAGGCACTCGCCGCCGAGGTGGGCGCGGGGTCGGAGCCCGTGGCGGCGGGCTTCCGCGGTTACGTGATGACCTTCATCGTCAACCAACCCACCGAGGTCCGGAGCGCGGTGGACACCGCCGTCCGAGGTGGTGCGGAGCTCCTCAAGCCGGCGAAGAAGGCGCTGTTCGGGGCCTTCTCCGGGGTCTACCGGACTCCGGACGGTGCCGTGTGGAAGGTGGCGGCGGCCACCTCCAAGGACAAGGGGCCCGCGACCGGGCCCGCGGTGCCCACCGAGACCTCCGCCCTCCTGGGCGTGGCCGACATGAAGGCCGCCAAGGCCTTCTACGAGGCCCTGGGCATGAGGACCGACCGGGACTACAAGCACTACGCCGACTTCCACCCGGGCCCGGGGGCGTGCCGTCTGGGCCTGATGCCCCGACGGACCCTCGCGAAGGACGTGGGTGTGGAGGACGGGGACGCCGGCGGTTTCCCCGCCGTGGTCCTGCACCATCGGGCCGCCTCCCGCGAGGAGGTCGACGCGACCCTGAAGGCGGCGACCGCGCACGGCGGCCGGGCCGCCGGCGGGGCCCGCGAGAGCGCGGACGGGTACGCCGCGCACTTCACCGACCCCGACGGCTTCCCCTGGAAGGTCACCGCCGCCTGATGCCCCGGCCGCCCCGGGGTGGTCGGGTCCGCGAACCCGGCCGCCCCGGGCCGCCGGGCCGGCCGTCCCGGCTCAGGGGGTGGTGAGGACGACGAGCCGCCGGGTCGCGCGGGTCATGGCGACGTAGCGGTCCACGGCTCCCGTGACACCGGGCCCGAACTCCTCCGGGTCGATCAGGACGACCAGGTCGAACTCCAATCCCTTCGACAAGGGAGGGCTCAGCGCCCGCACCCGGGGCGACGGTGCCCGGAAGCCCGCCCGGAAGTCGGCGTCACCGATGACACAGACGGTGCCCTCGGTGTGTTCGGCGAGCCAGTCGGAGAGGAGCGCGTCCAACTCCCCGACGGCGCCGTGGACGACGGGGGCGCCGCCGCGCCGGATGGAGGTCGGCACGTTGGCGTGCGGGATCACGGCCCGGATGACCGGCTCCGCCTCCGCCATGATCTCCTCCGGGGTGCGGTAGTTGACGCCCAGCGAGGCCGTCTCGATCCGGTCGAACCCGACCCGCTCCAGCCGTTCTTGCCACGACTCGGTGAAGCCGTGCCGGGCCTGGGCGCGGTCCCCGACGATGGTGAAGCTCCGGGACGGACAGCGCGAGAGCAGCATCCGCCACTCGGCATCGGTGAGGTCCTGAGCCTCGTCCACCACGATGTGGGCGAACGGTCCGGCGAGCCGGTCGGGTTCGGTGTCGGGCAGGGCATTCCCGTCGACCAGGGCGTCCCGCAGGTCCCGACCGTGCAGCATCGTCACCGCCCCCTCGCCGTCGGGGTCGGAGGCGATGACGTGGTCGATGACCTCGGCCATCCGCTCGCGTTCGCCGGCGAGGGCGGCCTCGCGCCGGCGGCGGATCCGGGCCGCCCGGGGGTCGCCGAGCCGGCGCCGGGCGGCGTCCAGCAGCGGCAGGTCGGACACCGTCCAGGCCCGGGGATCCGCGCGGCGCAACGCCCGCACCTCCTCGGCGGTGAGCCACGGCGCGCACAACCGCAGGTAGGCGGGCACGGTCCACAGGTCACCGACCAGATCGGTCGGCTCGATCAGCGGCCAGGACCGGCGCAGGACCTCGACCACCTCCCGGTCCCGCCACAGCGTCCGGACGAACTCCTCCGGCGGGACATCGAGGTCGTTCCGCTCCACGAGGATCTCGGCGAGTTCCTCCATGATCCGCTCCCGCGCCTCGTTGTGCGGGGTGCCCGGCCCCGGCGCGGCGAACGCCTCGGCCCAGTCCTCGGCGGTCACCGGGACGTCCACCGGGTCGCCGGCGACGGTCACCTCCTCGGTGGGCGGCTCCTCGTACACGGCGACGGCCGTCTCGATCGCCCCGACCATGGCGGCGGAGGACTTCAGCCGTGCCACCCCGGGGTCCGGCTCGATCGGCGCGTCGGCTCCCTCGGGGACGAGGTCGCGCAGGGTGCGGGTCAGCACGCCCTCCTCGCCGAGGCCGGGCAGGATGTCGGCGACGTAGGCGAGGTAGGGCTGGTGCGGGCCGACGAACAGCACGCCGCCGGACCGCCGCCGCCCGATCCGGGGGTCGGCGTACAGGAGGTGGGCGGAGCGGTGCAGGGCGACGACCGTCTTGCCCGTTCCCGGGCCCCCTTCCACGACCAGCGCGCCCCGGGAGCCCGCCCGGATGACGGCGTCCTGCTCGGCCCCGATGGTGGCCAGCACGTCCCGCATCCGGGGCGACCGGCTCGCGCCCAGCTCGGCGAGGAAGGCGGACTGGTCGTCGAGTGCGGCGTGCCCCGCGAGTCCTTCGAGTCCCTCGGTGGTGAACACCTCGTCCCGGTAGTCGCCGATCCGGCCCGAGGTCCAGCGGTACCGGCGGCGGCTCGTCAGTCCCATCGGGTTGGCCCGGGTGGCGGCGAAGAACGGCTCGGCGGCCGGGGAGCGCCAGTCGACCAGCAGTCGCTTCCCCTCGCCGTCGGTGAGGCCGAGCCGCCCGATGTACACCGGCCCGGAGCCGTCCGCCGGCACGACGCGGCCCAGGCACAGGTCGAGGCCGAAGCGGCGCAGGGTGCGCAGGCGGGAGGTCAGGCGGTGGATCTCCGCGTCCCGGTCCATCGCCGCCCGGCCGACGCCGCCGGGTGCCCGGCGTTCGGCGGCGAGGCGGTCGGACAGGTCGGTGATCGTCTCCTCCAGGGTGCGGGCGATGGCCGCGAAGTGCCGCTCGTCGTCGGCGATCAGCGCGGGATCGGCCTTGGCGGAGAGCCGGTCGGGCAGGTCGAACACGTCGGTGGTCGGAGCGGTGATGCCACCTGCTCCCCCACCCCGCCGTCCTTCCGACCGTTCCCCGGGCTGTTCCCCCGGTGTGCCCCCGGCTCGGGCGTCGGCGCGCCCCGGGTGAGTCGACAAACGTGTACGCATGGCGCGTACCCCCCAATTTCCGCAGGTTCCGGCGTGGACCGGTGATTCTGCGGCATCCCCGGGGCCTTGCCGCAAGGCCCCGGGTGCGCTATAGGTTGAGAGTGGCGAGGGAAACGTGCTCCCTCGCCTTCGTCGTTCCCGCCCGTTCCGGGCGGGTGAGGGCGCGGCGGGGGCCGCCGCTGCTCCTCGACCTCCCGGTGAGCCGGGGAGACGGTTCCGCCCCGGCGCGGGGAAGCACGCTTCCGGGCACCGGGGCGGGCGGGGTTCAGGAGTGGTTCCAGCGCTGACCGTCGTCACG
The DNA here is from genome assembly GCF_014141525.1 of Streptomyces calidiresistens. Lineage (GTDB taxonomy): Bacteria > Actinomycetota > Actinomycetes > Streptomycetales > Streptomycetaceae > Streptomyces > Streptomyces calidiresistens. The sequence continues at coordinate 255 of NZ_VKHS01000442.1, read as the reverse complement.
GACCTTGCAGTGGATCATCCGGCCGTTGGCGTCGTGGGTGGACATGCCCACGTGCGCGTTGGCGCAGAACTGTCCGGCCCTGTAGCAGTTGCCCGCCGGGGACATCAGCTCGCACTGTCCGTTCCAACCGCCCCCTCCCGAACCGTCGCCGGTGGTGGAGCCGCCCCCACCGGTGGTGGAGCCGCCACCGTCCGAGCCGCCCGTCGTGCCCCCGCCCGAGCCGCCCCCGGTGGTGGGGTTCTCCGGCTGCGGGGG
>NZ_VKHS01000441.1 GCF_014141525.1 Streptomyces calidiresistens | reverse complement strand
CCCCTCCCCCCACCGGCCTTCACCGCCGCCGGCAGCTGCGCCCTCCCCGGCGGGGAGGGCCTGCACGCGGGCATACCCACCCCACCGGGCTTCGCCCCGAGCGTGGGAACGGTCCGCGCCCTGACCCTGTTCATCGACTTCCCCGACGCCGAGGCGCGGATCGACACGACCGAGCGCTTCGCCGAGTTCTTCCCCGCCGGCGCGGAGTACTTCGCCACCGCCTCCTACGGCCGCATGGACTACCGCCCCGACCCCGTGCACCGTTGGCTGCGCATGTCCCGCCCCTTCGAGGAGTACGGGATCGACCGCGGGGTGGGGTGGCACCCCGACGACCCGGCCGGTTACAACGCCCTGATGCGGGACATCGTCGACGCCGTGGCCGGCGAGGTGGACTTCTCCTCCTACGACGTGGTGAACGTGCTCGCCACCCCCAACGCCGGCCCCTCCGCCCTGGAGACCGTGCTGTCGGTCTCCTTCCCCGGCCGCCCGCTGGTGGACACCCCGACGGGCCCGCTGCAGAACGTGAGCTTCATCTGGAGCAGCCAGCCGGGCGACAGCCCCCACCGGGTCCTGGTCCACGAGAACGGTCACGCCTTCGGCCTGCCGGACCTCTACTGGACGGGCGCGGGCGAACCCCCGCTGCTGACCGGCCACTGGGACGTGATGGAACAGGACTGGGGCCCCAGCAACGGCATGCTGGCCTGGCACCGCTGGAAGCTGGAGTGGTTGACCGACGACCAGGTGGACTGTGTCGTGGAGGCCGGCGTCACCGAGCACCGCATCGTCCCGCTCGGCACCCCGCCCGGGGACGACCGGCCCGAACCCGACCCGGAAACGGAGACGGGGGCGCACGGACGACCCGGATCGGCCGGCACCGCGCCGCGCGCCGACACCCCCGACGGGGCGCCCCCGGCACGCCCGGAGCGCGGCGGCCCCCTCCGGCCGCCCGGCGCGCCGGCGTCCGGGGGCACCGACACCCGGCTGGTCGCCCTGCGCGTGGGTCCCCGGCAGGTCATCACCCTGGAGGTGCGCGCGCCCTCCGCCCTCGACCACGCCGTCTGCCGTGCCGGCGTCCTCATCACCCGCGTGGACACCGGCGCGCGGACGGGCGAGGGGCCGATGCGGGTGGAGGACGCCACCCCCGGCAGCGGGGGGTGTCACGACCCCGCCGACCCCCAGCTCGCCCACGAGCTGAGCGACGCCGCCTTCCTGCCCGGCGACACCTTCCACGACCCGCGGGCCGGGGTGCGGGTCCAGGTGCTGGAGGCCGAGGAGGACGGCTCCCACCGGGTCCGCGTCACCCGCTGGTGACCACCGATCGCCGGTCGGGACACCCCGGCCGGAGGCGGAGGAGGCGCCCCGATCCCGTCACGGACCGGTCTCCTCCACCCCGGTCGGGGGCCCCGCTTGTTAGATTGCCAACGGAGCCGCGACAGTCCGCGGCGCCCGTGGGGCGGCACGCGGCCGGCGTCACGACACCAGCGAGAGCACCGGGGCACCGGGGTGGGGACGGGCGTGGAGAGAGCGGCTTCGACAACGGCGTCCCCCGGGGACCCGAACGACGGGTCCGCCGGACCCCTCCCGGACCGGGCGGGGGAGCGACCGGCGACGACCGACCCGACGGGCGGGGCGGCCCCGGTGGACGACGGGGTCCGGCGCTGGATCGCCCGCCGCCGGAACACCGAACTGGTGCTGGTGCTGTTCGCCGTCGTCATCTCCGCCTTCGGTCACGCCGCCGCGCACCTGGCCGTCCACGACGAACTGCCCTCGGGTCTGCTCGCCTACACGGCGGGCCTCGGCGCCCTGGCGGTGGGCGCGCACCTGGTGGTGCGGCGCTTCGCCCGGTACGCCGACCCGTTGATCCTGCCGGTGACGGTGCTGCTGTGCGGGTTGGGCCTGGTCCTGATGGACCGACTCGACCAGGCGTACGCCGAACGCTTCCCGGAGGGCCACTACCAGGCGGTGGCGGTCGCCCCCGGCCAGGCGATCTGGACGATCATCGGAGTGGCGCTGCTGGTCGGCGTGCTGCTGGTGATCCGGCACCACCGGGTGCTGCAGCGCTACGTGTACCTGGGCATGGCCGTGGCGATGATCCTGCTGATGCTGCCGGCGTTCTTCGGCGCCGACGCCTTCGGCGCCAAGCGGTGGATCCGGCTCGGCCCGCTGTCGGTGCAGCCGGGCGAGTTCGTCAAGGTGATGATCGTCGTCTTCTTCGCCGGCTACCTCATGGCCAACCGGGACGCCCTGGCCCTGGTCGGCCGGCGGGTACTGGGACTGGCCCTGCCCCGCGGCCGGAACGCCGGCCCGGTGCTGCTGGTGTGGGCGGTCAGCCTGGTCGTGCTGTTCTACCAGCGCGACCTGGGCACCTCGCTGATCTTCTTCGGCGTCTTCATCGTCATGCTGTACGTCGCCACCGAACGCACCAGCTGGGTGGTCCTGGGCGGATTGATGGCGATCGGCGGCGCGGTCGCGGTGGCCACCACCCAGTACCACGTCAAGGCCCGGGTGGCGGCCTGGCTGGACCCGATGTCGATCTACCTGCCGGAGGACCAGCGCCCGCCGGGGGTGATCTCCGAACAATCCGCGCAGGCGCTCTTCGCCTTCGGCGCCGGCGATCTGACCGGCACCGGCCTGGGCCAGGGGCACTCCTACCTGATCGGCTTCGCCGGCCGCAGCGACTTCATCCTCGCCACCGTCGGGGAGGAGCTGGGCCTGCTGGGCGTCACGCTGGTGCTGCTGCTGTACGTGCTGCTGATCTGGCGGGCCTTCAAGATCGCCATGACGGTCAGCGACCCGTTCGGCAAGCTGCTCGCCTACGGGCTGGGCACGGTGCTGGCGCTGCAGGTGTTCGTGGTCGCCGGCGGCGTGACCGGGCTGATCCCCCTGACCGGCAAGGCGCTGCCGTTCCTGGCACAGGGCGGATCGTCCACGGTCGCCAACTGGTTGCTGGTCGCGCTGCTGATCAGAATCAGTGACGCGGCGGGCAGAGCCTCCACACTTCCGGAGGGGAACGCTACGATCCTCACCCCGGTGGTCCGGGACACCGCCGCACGCCCGACCGGCGGCTGACCCGACCGGCTCCGGTGGGCGACACGGCCCCGCGGAGCCGGGCGGCGCGGCGGCCCGCGTTCCCGCGCCACCGGCTCCACCCACCGGAAGGAGCCCCGCCCGTGAACCTCCGCGACGACGCCCGCGCCCTGTCCGACGATCTGATCCGGCTGCGCCACGACCTGCACCGCACCCCCGAGGTGGGCCTGGACCTGCCCCGCACGCAGGAGCGGGTGCTGGCCGCCCTGGACGGTCTGCCGCTGGAGGTCTCCACGGGCGAGGGCCTCAGCTCGGTGACGGCGGTGCTGCGCGGGGCCCGGCCCGGCCCGACGGTGCTGCTGCGCGGGGACATGGACGCCCTGCCGGTGGCCGAGCGGACCGGCCTGCCGTACGCCGCCGAGGGTGATCTCATGCACGCCTGCGGCCACGACCTGCACACCACCATGCTGGCCGGCTCGGCGCAGCTGCTGGCGGCGCACCGTGACCGGCTGGCGGGGGACGTGGTCTTCATGTTCCAGCCCGGCGAGGAGGGCTGGGACGGTGCCGGGCACATGCTCGCCGAGGGGGTGCTGGAGGCCTCCGGCAGCCGCCCGGTGGCCGCGTACGCCCTCCACGTCTCGTCCTCGATACACGCCTCGGGGATCTTCGCGACCCGGACCGGGCCGCTGCTGGCGGCCTCCAACGTGCTGGACGTGACGGTGCGCGGGGCCGGCGGACACGGCTCGGCGCCGCACCGGGCCAAGGATCCGATCCCGGCCGCGTGCGAGATGGTGACGGCGCTGCAGACCTGGCTGAGCCGCACCTTCGACGTGTTCGACCCGGTGGTGCTGACCGTCGGGAGCTTCCACGCCGGCACGCTGCCGAACATCATCCCCGACACCGCCCGGTTCCGGGCCACGGTGCGGAGCTTCTCGCCGGAGGCGTTCGAGCGGCTGCGGGAGGGCCTGCCGGCGGTGTGCCGGGGCGTGGCGGCGGCGCACGGCCTGGAGGTGGACGCCGAGTTCGTCGAGCAGTACCCGACGACCGTCAACGACGCGGCGGAGGCCGACTTCATCGCCGAGACCGTGCGGGAGGTGCACGGCGAGGAGCGGTACGAGCCGATGGAGAACCCGATCCTCGGCGCGGAGGACTTCTCCCGCGTGATCGCGGAGGTGCCGGGCGCGATGGCCTTCCTCGGCGCGACCCTGCCGGGGCGGGACCCGGAGACCGCGCCGAGCAACCACTCGCCGCTGGCGGCGTTCGACGACGCGGTGCTGGCGGACGGCACCGCCCTGTACGCGGAACTGGCGATGCGCCGCCTGGAGGCGGCGGACGCGGTCGTCGCCTGACGACGGTCGGTGGCCGGCCCCGGGGCCCGGTGCGACCCGCACCGGGCCCCGGGGGGCGTCGAACGGCGTGGCGAATTCGGTGTGTTCCCGGTGGCCGATGGGAACCGGGGGGTATCGAAGACCCTGCTCGATCACCGATGATCCGAGATGTGAAACCGTTGCACTCCGATCCGTGTCAATACGGTCGAGCGTGGTGCACGGGAGCACCAGAAACCATACTCTTCGAACGGAACCCGACACCGGGGGTTGCCGGCCCCCCTCACCCCCGTCA
>NZ_VKHS01000440.1 GCF_014141525.1 Streptomyces calidiresistens | reverse complement strand
ATAAGAGACAGGCGTACCGGCGGGCGGTGGCCCCCGCTTCCCGGGCGACCGCCTCGCGCAGTTCGGCCGGGCCGATGACCTCGGCCTCCGCTCCGAGGGAGAGCAGGTCGCCGACCGCCACGGTGGTCGTCTCCACCCGCATCGTCACCCGGATCCACCCCTCCCCGTCCGGGGGGCCGGCGCCCTCCAGTGCCTCGACGGCGACCGCGCCGAAACGCATGGGGAGCAGACGGCGGGCCCGGGGCGATATCCGCAACTCGGCGGTGGTGGGGCGCAGTGCCTCCTCCAGTCGGCGGGAGGAGCGCTCCCAGTGGCCCGCCAGGTCGAACCCGGCGGGCCGCTCGAAGGTCTCCTCGCCGGCCTCCGCGGACAGCAGGCGGGAGACCCGGTAGGTCCGCACGGTGTCGGGGCCGGTGCCGCCGGGCGTGCCGGTGCCCTCACCGGTCCCCTCGGCCGTCGTGAGGGGTGGCCCGGGGTCGGGGGCGCCGCCGGGAACGGCGGCGGCCACCAGGTACCAGACGCCGCCCTTGAGGACCATCCCGAGCGGCAGCAGCTCCCGGTGGACCTCGCCGCGCCACCGCCGGTAGTGGACGCGCAGCACCCGCCGCTCCCACACCGCCCGGGCCACCGTCTCCAGGTGGGGCACGGCGTCCCCCTCCCGGAACCAGGCCGGCGCGTCGAGGTGGAAGCGCTCCTCCACCAGCCGGGCGTGTTCCGCCGGCTCGGCCGGCAGGGCGGCCCGCACCTTCAGCCGGGCCGTCGCCAGGAGCGCGCCGAGGCCCAGCTCCCGGGCGGCGCCCGGGACGGCGGCGAGGAAGAGGGCCCCGGCCTCGGCGTCGGTGAGGCCGGTCAGCCGGGTGCGGTAGCCGTCCATCAGCCGGAAGCCGCCCAGGGGGCCGCGCTCGGCGACGACCGGCACCCCGGAGGCCCCCAGCGCCTCGATGTCCCGGTGGATCGTGCGCACCGAGACCTCCAGTTCGGCGGCGAGTTCCCGGGCGGTCATCCGGCCCCGGTTCTGCAGCAGCAGCAGGAGGGAGAGGAGGCGGTCGGCGCGCACGGGGTCATTCTCGCGGACCCGTGCCGTACCCGTCAGGGGATGTCATGTACGGCGAGCAGGCTGGTGGACGACCGCGCGGAGGGCGCGCGGACAACCGGAAGGACCTGCCGTGCACGCACCGACCTCGGGCCACTTCGTCAACTCCCGCTGGGAGGAGGAACCGCTCGGCCCCGACGCGAAGGGCCCGCGTCTCGCCCGGGCCTCCGTCGCCAACACCTTCACCGGCGTCATCGAGGCGGCCGACACCACCTGCGCCTACGCCATCGCGTACGCGGCGGACGGCGGCGGCTCGTACGCCGGGATGCAGTTGCTGGTCGGCCGCGTCGCGGGGCGGGAGGGTTCCCTGCTGCTGGAGGAGCGCGGCTCGTTCGGCGCCGACGGCACCGTCCGGGGCACCTTCGAGGTGGTGGCCGGCTCGGGTACCGGGGAGCTGAGCGGACTGCGCGGGACGGGCGGCTTCACCCACCGGCCGGGGGAGACGCGCTCGGCCTACGGGTTCGAGCACGACTTCGCGGAGCCGGACGCCGCGGGCTGATCCGTCCCCCCGGGGCCGGTGCCGGAGCGCGCCGGCCCCGCCGGGCGGCGGCGTCCGGCGCCGGGGCCCGGGTCGGGAGGCGCGGGTCAGGAGGTGCGGTCCACCACCGCGTCGCACAGCGAGGCGAGGGCGGCGCGGGCAGGGAGGTCCGGCAGGTCGGCGAGGCTCTCGCGGGCCAGCTCCGCCTGGCGGCGGGTGTCCTCGCGGGCCCGGGCGAGTGCGGGGTGGGCCCGCAGGCCGGCCAGGGCCTCGGCGAGCCGGGCGTCGTCGGTGAGGTCGCCCTCGACCAGCTCCAGCAGCTGCCGGTCCTCCGCCGAGCCGCCGGTCAGGGCGCGCTCGCGCAGCCGCAGCACCGGCAGCGTGGGGATGCCCTCTCGCAGGTCGGTTCCGGGGGTCTTGCCGGACTCGCGGGCCTCGCCGGCGATGTCCAGGACGTCGTCGGCCAGTTGGAAGGCGACGCCGATCCGCTCCCCGAACTCGGTGAGGTCGGCGACGATCCGGGGGTCGGCACCCGACATCAGGGCGCCGAAGCGGCCCGAGACGGCGATCAGCGAGCCGGTCTTGCCGGCGATGACCCGCAGGTGGTGCTCGATGGGGTCCTCACCGGGGCGGGGGCCGGCGGTCTCCTGGATCTGGCCGGTGACCAGGCGCTCGAACGCCTCGGCCTGGATGCGCACGGCCTCCGGGCCCAGCCCGGCCACGATCCCCGAGGCGCGGGAGAAGAGGAAGTCGCCGGTGAGGACGGCCACCGAGTTGTCCCAGCGGGTGTTGGCGCTCGGGACGCCCCGCCGCACCTCGGCCTCGTCCATGACGTCGTCGTGGTAGAGGGTGGCCAGGTGGGTCAGCTCGACCACGACGGCGGCCGGGACCACCCCCGGGGCGTTCGCGTCCGCGAATTGCGCGGAGAGCACCACCAGCAGGGGACGGAACCGTTTGCCACCGGCCCGCACCAGGTGCTGGGCGGCCTTGGTGATGAACGGGACATCGCTCTCGGTGGCCTCGATCAAACCCTCCTCGACCGCCGCCAGACCGGCCCGGACATCGGCTTCAAGGGCCTTGTCCCGCACGCTCGCCCCGAAGGGCCCCACGACGGTCACGAGCCACTCTCCTGTCTGCGCTGCGAATGTCCCCGGCAGCGTAGCCGGTCGGAAGTCGATCACCACCGGCGCGTACCCCGGTCGCCCTTCTTCGATGGTCGCCCCGCCGGGACTACTGTGCCTCCCATGTCTGAAGCGAGCACGACCGAGCCGACCGCGGACGACCTCTTCGGTCCGGACAATCTTCCCTACGGCGTGTACACCACCCCGGATGCGCCCGAAAGGCCACGAATCGGCGTTCGCCTCGGCGACCGGGTCCTGGACGCGGGCGCCGCCGCGGGGCTCCTGAACCTCCTGGAGGCCCCGGACGCCGGGCTGTTGACCGCGCCCTCCCTCGACCCGCTGCTCGCCGCCGGACGCCCGGCGTGGAGCCGGGTGCGGGCCGCGCTGCGCACGGCGGTCACCGACCCCGACCGACTGGCCCGGGTCACGGAGGCGGGGCTGCTGCTCCCCCTGTCGGGGGTGACCATGCGGCTGCCGTTCACCGTCGCCGACTACGTCGACTTCTACTCCAGCGAACACCACGCCACCAATGTCGGCCGGCTCTTCCGCCCGGACGGCGAGCCGCTCACCCCCAACTGGAAGCACCTGCCGATCGGCTACCACGGCCGCGCCGGGACGGTCGTGGTCTCCGGCACGCCGGTGGTCCGCCCCGGTGGCCAGCGGCGCCCGCCGGGCGCCGAGGAGCCGGTCTTCGGGCCGAGCACCCGCCTGGACATCGAGGCGGAGGTCGGCTTCGTGGTCGGCACGCCCTCCCGGCTCGGGGAGGCGGTGCCGATGGACGGCTTCCGGGACCACGTCTTCGGCCTGTGCCTGCTCAACGACTGGTCGGCGCGGGACGTGCAGGCGTGGGAGTACGTGCCGCTGGGCCCCTTCCTCGGCAAGTCCTTCGCCACCTCCGTCGCGGCGTGGATCACGCCGCTGGAGGCCCTGGAGGAGGCCCGTACGGCCCCGCCGGAGCGCACGCACCCCCTGCTCCCCTACCTCGACGACACCGCCCCGGGCGCCCGGGACGACGGGCCGGGGCACGGGTACGACCTGCGGATCACCGTGCGGCTCAACGGCGAGATCATCGCCGAGCCGCCGTTCTCCGCGATGTACTGGACCGCCGCCCAGCAGTTGGCCCACCTGACCGTGAACGGCGCCTCGCTGCGCACCGGTGACCTGTACGCCTCGGGGACCGTCTCCGGCCCGGAGCCGCACCAGCTCGGCTGCCTGCTGGAGCTGACCCGCAACGGCCGGGACCCGATCACGGGCGGCTTCGGGAAGCGGACCTTCCTGGAGGACGGTGACGAGGTGACGCTGACCGCCTGGGCGCCCGGCCCCGGCGGCGGCCGGATCGGGCTGGGCGAGGTGACCGGCCGGATCGAACCGGCCGGCTGAGCCCGTCGCCGGGGTCCGGGCCGGGCGTGTCCCGGTCCGGGCCCCGGCGTCGGTCGGCGGACGCCCGGGCCGGCGGAATCGGCACGGGGGCCGGCGGAATCGGCACGGTGGTGTCCCGGGTCGGTCACCGCGGCTCCCGGTGTCCGGGGGAACCGCTAGCGTGGGCGCGTCCGGGAACGCCGGACGAACCGCGCGGCGCCCCGGGAGGCGCCGCGACATCGTGTGACACCACCGAGGGGGACCCCATGCACAGGTCGGTACGGCTCGCGGCGCCCGCCGCCGCGGCGATCGCGGCGCTCCTGTTGAGCGGCTGCGCCGGCGACAACGGGAACGACGAGGCGGCGGAGGCCGGCGGGGAGGACACCGCACAGCCGCGGGACGACGGTGCCGGGGAATCCGCCGAACCGGCCGGGGACGACGCGGCCGGGGACGACGCGGCCGGGGATTCCGGGGGAGCCCTCGCCGCCGGCGTCCCCGGCCAGGCAGGCGAAGTCCACCGCCACGGCTTCCCCGGCCTCCCCCTCGGCCGGTCGGGGCCGGCCCCAGCAACTGGTGGGCGGGTCCCCGGCGGAGTA
>NZ_VKHS01000044.1 GCF_014141525.1 Streptomyces calidiresistens | reverse complement strand
ACCCCGCCCCACCCGGGGGACTGTCCCGCCGGAACCACCATCAGCTAAGGTAAGGCTTACCTAAGTTGGCAGGGTCAGTCTGCCGCGAAAGAGGGAGTTTTCGCATGTCCATCCGCAGATCCGCGGTCCTCGCCGGCGCCGTCGCCCTGGCCCTGAGCCTCACCGCGTGCGGCGGCTCCTCCGACGCCGACGGAAGCGGCAACCCCGGCAACTCCGGTAACTCCGACAACTCCGACAACGGCGACGCCGAGGGCACGGAGTCGAACGAGACCCGGGTGTTCACCGCGGACAACGGCGACATCACCATCCCCGCCGACCCGCAGCGCGTGGTGGCCACCGGCTACGCCGTGCCCGTCCTCATCGAGGCCGGCGCCCCCCTGGTCGGCATCTCCTCCTGGCAGCGCGGCGAGCCGCTGATGACCGAGGAGGACCTCGCCACCTACGAGGGGATCACCCGGGTCGCGGGCGAACTGGCGGCGGAGACCAACTACGAGGCCATAGCCGAGGTCGAGCCCGACCTGATCGTCATCGGCGTGCCCGCCCCGGTCCTCGGCGACCTCGACCTCGACCGCCTGGAATCCATCGCCCCCGTCGTGGCGATCGGCCCGACCATCCCCTCCGCCTGGCGCGAGCTGTCCCGGCAGCAGGCCGACGCCGCCGGCGCGCTGGAGCAATTCGACGAGGTGCAGGCCGAGTACGAGGCCGCCGCCGCCGAACTGGCCGAGAAGTACGCCGACGTGCTGCCCGACCTGGACTTCGGCCACATCGGCGCCTACGGCGAGGTGGCGGGCGGCACCTTCCAGCGCGAGTTCGGCGGCTCCTGGGGCACCAACGTCGCCGAGGACATCGGGGCCGGCTACTACGGCGAGGTCAAGGAGCCCGGCCCGGGCTCGCGCGCCGTCAGCGAGTACCCCTCCATCGAGGAACTGCCCGAGTCGCTGGGCGACGCCGAGGCCATCACCTACACGGTCAACGCCGACGGCAGCGTTCCCGAGCCGGTGCAGTACGTCATGGACTCCGAGCTGTGGCAGAACCTGCCCGCCGTGCGGGCCGGCATGACCTTCCCCGTCCGCTACACCGAGGCCGCCACCTACCGGCAGGCCATGCTGGCACTCGAGGCGCTCGACGAGTCGTTCGCCCCGCTGCTGGACCGGTGACCGTCAAGGATCGCGAGGCCCGGCGGACGGGAACCGCGCGGGGGGTGACGCAGGTCGGTCTGCTCCTCGGCGGGTTGGCGCTGCTGCTGGTCGTCGCCGTGGTCGGCATCGGGATCGGCGCCCGCTCGATCCCGCCCGCCGAGGTCGTCCGGGCCCTGCTGGACCCCGCCGGCACCGACGACCACGTGATCGTCCGCGAGCTGCGCCTGCCCCGGGCGCTGCTGGCCGTCGTGGTGGGCGCCGCGCTCGCCGTGGCGGGCGCGCTGATCCAGACGATGACCCGCAACCCGCTGGCCGAGCCCGGCATCCTCGGCGTCACCGCCGGCGCCGGGTTCGCCATCACCCTCGGGTCGGCGTACGGCCTGGCCGCCGGCCCGGCGGGCACGATGGGCTTCGCGATCCTCGGTTCGGTCCTGGCCGCGGCGCTGGTCACCGCGGTCGGGCGGCACTCGCCGCTGCGCCTGGTCCTCACCGGCGTGGCGCTCACGGCGGTGCTGGGCGGCGTGGCCCTGGGCCTGCGCCTGATGACCCCGGACGTCTTCGACGTCTACCGGTTCTGGTCGATCGGTTCGCTGGCCGCCCGGGAGCAGGCGCCGATCCTCATCCCGGTCACCGCCGTCCTGGTGGCGCTGGCCTGCGCGCTGCTGCTGGGCCGCTCGCTCAACGCCCTGGCGCTGGGCGAGAACGTGGCGCACACCCTGGGCGCCCGGGTGAACCGGGTCCGGGCAGCGGTGCTGGTGCTGGTCACCGTGCTCAGCGGGGCGGCGACGGCGTTGGCCGGGCCGATCCTGTTCGTGGGGCTGATGGTGCCGCACCTCGTCCGCCGCGTGGCGGGGGGCTCGGTGCCGTGGCTGCTGGCGCATTCGATGGTGGTGGGTCCGATCCTCCTGATGTTCGCCGACATCGGCTCGCGGGTGCTGCTGCCGACCGGCGAGGTGCCGGTGGCGATCGTGACCGCGTTCCTCGGCGGTCCGATACTGATCCGGGCCGTCCGTCGCCACGGGGCGGGGACGCTGTGACCGATCTGCGCGAACGCCCCCGCACGCCGATGACCCGCGCCCCCCGACCGCGCCGCGGCCCGCGCGAACTGCGGCTCGGCCGCCTGCGGGCCGACCTGCGCACCGTCGTCCTCACGGTGGTGCTGGTCGCCATTGCCCTCGGGCTGGCCCTGGTGGGCCTGTGCTTCGGCGCCTCGTGGTCCACCCCCGGCGAGGTGTTCGCCGTGCTGTTCGGGCCGGAGCACTCCGTGGTGATCGTGGAGTGGCGACTGGCCCGGGTGACGGCGGCGCTGGTCTTCGGGGCCGCGCTCGGCGTGGCCGGGGCGATCTTCCAGAACCTCACCCGCAACCCGATGGGCAGCCCGGACGTGATCGGGCTGGACACCGGCTCGTACACCGGGGCGCTGTTCGCCATCACGGTGCTGGCCGGCACCTCCGGACAGCGGGCGCTGGCCTCGGTGGTCGGCGGTCTGGCGGTGGCCGCGGCGATTTACCTGCTCTCCTCCAAGGGCGGCTTCTCCGGGCTGCGGCTGGTGGTCATCGGCATCGGCGTCAACGCCATGATGACGGCGGTCAACTCCTGGATCGTGCTGCGCGCCGAACTGGAGGTGGCCATCGCCGCCGTGGGCTGGAGCGCGGGCTCGCTCAACGGCGTGGGCTGGCACCACCTGTGGCTGCCCTTCACGGTCCTCGCCGTGCTGCTCGCGCTCCTGGTGGCGCGGGCGCACGCGATGCACCAGACCTCCTTCGGCGACGCGATCGCGGTGACCACCGGGGTCTCCCTGAAGCGGCTGCGGCTGCTGATGGTGCTGATCGGCGTGGGCTGCACCGCCACGGTGACCGCCGTCGCCGGGCCGATCGCCTTCATCGCGCTGGCCGCCCCGCAGATCGGCCGCCGGCTCGCCGGCGCGCCCGGGGTGCCGCTGCTGCCGGCCGCGCTGACCGGGGCCGTACTGCTGCTCGGCGCCGACCTGATCGCGCAGGCGCTGCTGGCGCCCGTCGCCCTGCCGGTCGGTGTGGTGAGCACCGCGATCGGCGGCTGCTATCTGATCCGGCTGCTGACCAGGGAGGTCCGGCGGGCATGACCGCACACCCCGACGCACGCGCCGACGCCCGGGCGGGGACCCCGGAGGCGCATCCCGACACGCCCCCGACCGTCCGACTGACCGCCCGGGACCTGACCCTGCGCTACGGCGACCGGGTGGTCTCCACCCGGCTGAACCTCGACATCCCCGACGGCGCGTTCACCGCCGTCGTGGGCCCCAACGGCTGCGGGAAGTCCACCCTGCTGCGCGCCTTCGTCCGGCTGCTGCGCCCCGACTCCGGGCACGTGGGGTTCGACGGCCGCGACGTCGGCGACTACCCCGCCAAGGCGCTGGCCCGGCAGTTGGGTTTCCTGCCGCAGGACCCGTTGGCCCCCGAGGACATCCGGGTCCGGCAGTTGGTGCGCCGGGGCCGGTTCCCGCACCAGTCCCTGCTGGGGCTGTGGGCACCCGGCGACGAGGAGGCGGTCGAGGAGGCGATGGTCGCCGCCGGTGTCGAGGACCTCGCCGACCGCCTCGTGCGGGAACTCTCCGGCGGCCAGCGGCAGCGGGTGTGGGTGGCGATGGTGCTCGCCCAGCGGACCCCCTACCTGCTGCTGGACGAGCCGACCTCCTTCCTCGACATCACCCACCAGTACCAACTCCTCGCCCTGCTCTCGGAATTGCGGGACCGGGGCCGGACGGTGATCGCCGTCCTGCACGACATCAACCAGGCGTGCCGCTTCGCCGACCACATGGTCGCCGTGCGCGAGGGCCGCGTGGTCGCCGAGGGCGTTCCGGCGGACATCGTGGACGCCGCACTGATCAAGGACGTGTTCGACCTGCCGAGCCTCATCGTCCCCGATCCGGTGACGGGCACGCCGATGGTCGTCCCCACACTCCAAGGAGACCGAGTTGAGCACCCCCCACCTCTCCCCGGATGAGCCGCTTCCCCTGACCGGCGCGCAGCTGGGCATCTGGAACGCCCAGCGCCTGGAGCCGGACTCGCCGTACTACCTGGTCGGCGACGTGATCGCGATATCCGGTGACGAACCGGTGGACACCGGGGCCCTGGCCGAGGCGATCCGGGCCACCACCGAGGAGGCGGAGAGCCTGCGGCTGCGGGTGACGGACACCCCCGACGGCCCCCGCCAGGGCGTCGACACCGCCCCCGTCGAGCCGCCCGCCGTCGTGGACCTGACCGGGGAGGCCGACCCGGAGGCCGCCGCCACCGCCTTCGTCGAGGCCGAACGGGCCAGGTGCGCCGAGGAGTTCCGGGGGATGGTGGACCGGCGGCTGTACGCGCGAACCGTCCTGCGGCTCTCCGAGCGGGAGGTCTGGTACACCCAGCTCGGCCACCACCTGGTCTTCGACGGGTACACCGCCGCGATGCTGGCCCGCCGCACCGCCGCCCGGTACACCGCCCTGGTGCGCGGCACCGAGCCGCCCGCCCGGACCTTCGGCGCGTTCGCCGACGTGGTCGCCGCCGACCTGGCCTACCGGGGGAGCGAGCGGGCCGCCACCGACCGCGCCTACTGGGTGGACCGCTTCACGCCGCTGCCCGACCTCGACGGTTCCGCCGGCCCGGACACCGCCGCCGGCCCGCCCGACCGCACCCTGACCGCCCGCGCGGAGGTCTCCGCCGAGGAGTTGGCCGCGCTGCGCGCCGCCGCCGACCGGGCCGGCGTCACCTGGGGCGAGGCGCTGATCGCCTGCTACGCCGCCTTCCTGCACCGGGTGCTGGGCCGCACCGACGTGGTGTTCGCGCTGCCGCTGATGTGCCGATCGGGCTCGGCGGAGCTGCGCACCCCCTCCATGGCGGTCAACGTGCTGCCGCTGCGGGTGACCGTGCGCCCCGCCGACGACCTCGGCGAGCTGGGCCGGCGGGTCGCCGCCGCGATGCGCGAGATGCGCGCCCACCAGCGGTACCGGGGCGAGGACCTGCCGCGCGACCTCGGCGTCCCCGGCGCCGGCGGCCTGCTGCACGGGCGCGGCATCAACCTCAAGGCGTTCGACCTGACCCTCGACTTCGCCGGCTCGGTCGGCGTGATGCGCAACGTGGCGGGCGGCCCGCCGGAGGACATGGGCCTGAGCGTGCTGCCGACCCGCGACGGCGGACTGCTGCTCGGCTTCGAGGTGGACGCCCGGACCCACGACCGGACCGCCGTGGACGCCAGGCTGGGCGCGCTGCGGGCCATGCTGGCCGGTCTGACCGACGGCCGGCCGGTGGGGCGGATCCCCCTGACCGGCGCGGCGGGGGTCCCGGCGCAGTGGGCCCCGCCGGCCCTGCCGGGCACGCCGACGGATCTGCCGACGGCGTTCGCCGCGATGGTCGCCGCCGACCCCGACCGCACCGCCCTGGTCGACGCCGAGGTGCGTTGGAGCACCGGGGAGCTGGGGGAGCGGGTGCACCGCCTGGCCCGGGCGCTGCGGGCCCGGGGCGTCGGCGCGGACGACGTGGTGGCGCTCGCGCTGCCCCGCTCGGCGGACACGCTCGCCGCCGTGCTCGCGGTGCAGGCGGCGGGCGCCGCCTTCCAGCCGCTGGACCCCGAGCAGCCGGCGGAGCGGACGCGCGAGCTGATCGCCGACACCCGTCCGGCGCTGGTGCTGACCGCCGGCGGGGCGGACGGTGCGTCGACGGACGACGCGTTCGACGTGCCGCTCCCCGCCCCGACGCTGCCCGTGGACACCCTGTGGGCGGAGGCCGCCGACCTTTCCGGCACGCCCCTGACCCCCGGGGAGCTGTCCGGGCCCCGGCACCCCGACCACCTCTCCCACGTCATCCACACCTCCGGCTCCACCGGCCGCCCCAAGGGCGTGCTCGGCCGGGTGGGCGGCCTCGCCGCGCTCCTGCACCACCAGCGCGCCACGGTGATCGCGGACGCCGAACGGGCCGCCGGCCGGCGGCTGCGGGTCGCCCACACCTACTCCCTCGCCTTCGACTCCGCCATCGAGCCCCTGCTGTGGCTGCTGTGCGGGCACGAACTGCACCTCTACGAGACCGACACCGCCCGGGACGCCGACGCCCTGCTCGCCGCCTTCGCCCGGGACGGCATCGACGTCGTGGACACCACCCCCTCGATGGCCGTGCCGCTGCTCGACGGCGGTCTCGCGGAGCTGCGGCCGACGCTGCTGGTCCTCGGCGGGGAGGCCACCCCGCCCGCCCTGTGGCGGCGGGTCGCCGCCTCGGGGATCACCGCCCGCAACATGTACGGGCCCACCGAGGCGACCGTGGACGCCGCCGGCGCCCCGATCACCGGGGAGGAACCGACCATCGGCCGGCCCCTCGCCGGCACCCGCATCCGGGTCCTGGACACCGCCCTGCAACCGGTGCCGCACGGCACCCCGGGCGAGCTGTACCTGGCCGGCCCGCACCTGGCCCGGGGGTACCTCGGCCGGCCCGACGCGACCGCCGAGCGGTTCGTCGCCGACCCGTTCGGCCCGCCCGGGGAGCGGATGTACCGCACCGGTGACCTGGTGCGGTGGGTGCCCGGGCGCGGCCTGGAGTACCTGGGGCGCGGCGACGGGCAGGTGAAGGTCCGCGGCCACCGGGTGGAACTCGGCGAGGTCGAGGCCGCGCTCGGCGCGGTTCCCGGCGTCGCCGCGGCCGCCGCCGCCGTGCGCTCCTCCCGGCTCCTGGGCTACGTCGTGCCCGCCGCCGCGAACCCCGCCGGCACCCCCGGCGCCCCCGGCACCGCCGAGGCCCCCGCGATCACCGGGGAGGCGGTGCGCGCCCACCTCGCCGGGCGGCTGCCCGACCACCTGGTGCCCGCCGTGGTGACGGTCCTCGACGCGCTGCCCGTCACCGCCCACGGCAAGCTCGACCGCGCCGCCCTGCCCGCCCCGGCGGTCACCGGCGGCGGCCGGGAGCCGGCGACCGACCACGAGCGGCTGCTGTGCGCGGCGGTCGCCGAGGTCCTCGGCACCGAACGGGTCGGCCCGGACGACGACTTCTTCGCCCTCGGCGGGGACAGCATCACCGCCATCACCGTCAGCAGCCGGCTGCGCGCCCGTGGCCTGGAGCTGCGCCCCCGCGACCTGATGGCCCGCCGCGACTTCGCCTCGCTGGCCGCCGCCGCCCGACCGGTGGCGGACGAGCCCGCGCCGACGGACGAGCCGGTCGGCCCGGTGCCCGCGCCGCCCATCGTGCGGCAACTCCTGGACCCGCACCCGGACCCGGCCGTCATCGCCGGGTACGCGCAGTGGACCGCGCTGCGCGTCGGCCTCCCGGGCCGGGGGGACCTGGAGCGGGGCGTGCGGGCGGTGCTGGAGCGGCACGACGCGCTGCGACTGCGCCTGACCCCCGACGGCCCGGAGGTGCTGCCCGCGGGGGCCGTGCCGGCCGTCGTCACGGAACTCCGCGGCACGGACGTCACGGACCCCGCCGACACCGCCCGGGCGCTGGCCGGGGAACTCGACCCCGCCTCGGGCGATCTGCTGCGGGTGGCGCTGATCCGCGGCGCCGCCCGGGGCACGGACGAACCGGAGCTCCCCGATCACCCGGACCGCCTGCTGATCGTCGCGCACCACCTCGCCGTGGACGGCGTCTCCTGGCGGATCCTGCTGCCCGACCTGCACACCGCCTGCGCCGGTGGCGTCCTCGACCCGGTCGGCACCTCCTGGCG
Organism: Streptomyces calidiresistens; assembly: GCF_014141525.1. Classification (GTDB taxonomy): domain Bacteria; phylum Actinomycetota; class Actinomycetes; order Streptomycetales; family Streptomycetaceae; genus Streptomyces; species Streptomyces calidiresistens. The sequence goes on along the minus strand of NZ_VKHS01000044.1, from coordinate 6,817 downwards.
GCGGCACGCGGCGCTCCTCGCCGAGCAGGGCCGAACCGGCGCCCGGCGCGGCGAACTCGACCTGTGGCGCGGGGCACTCGCCTCCGCCGCGCGCCTCGGCCCCCGCGCCCTCGACCCGTCCCGGGACACGGCCGCGACCGCGCACCGCTCGGTCACCGTCGCCTCCCCGGAGGTCACCGAGGCGGTGCTCACCACGCTGCCCGCCTCCTACCGCGCGGGCGTGGACGAGGTGCTGCTGGCCGCCCTGGTGCTCGCCCTGCGGGAGTCCGGACTCACCGATGGCGGAGACCGGACCGACGGGGCGGTGACCGTCACCCTGGAGGGACACGGCCGCGAACACCTCGACCTGGCCCGCACGGTCGGCTGGTTCACCGCCGAGTACCCGGTGCGGGTGCCCACCGCCGGGGACGTGCGGCAGGTGCTGCGCGCCGCCAAGGAGGCCAAGCGCGCCGTCCCCGACGGCGGGATCGGCTACGGCGTGCTGCGCCACCTCGACCCGGTGGCCGGCCCGGAACTGGCCGCGACCCCGCCGCCGGACGTGCTGCTCAACCATCTGGGCCGCTTCGCCCCGCCCGCCGGCACCGACTGGCGGCTGCCCGAGCGGGACGCCTTCTCGGTGGTCGAACCCGACGCCAAGGCCCTGGAACAGGTGCTGGCCCTCAACAGCTTCGTCCACGAGGCCACCGACGGGCGCGACCACGACGGCCACGACGGGCCCCGGCTCGCCGTCGAGTGGACGGCGGCCGGCGGCGTGCTCGACGCCGACCGGCTGGAGACCCTGCGGAAGGCGTGGGACGCGGCGCTGGAGGCGCTGGCCGCCCACGCCCGGGAGGCCGTCGGCGGGCTCACCCCCTCCGACCTGCCGCTGGTCGACCTCGACCAGGTGGCCATCGACGCCCTGGAGAGCGGGACCGGGGGCCGGATCGCCGACGTGCTGCCCACCACGCCCCTGCAACTCGGCCTGGCCTTCCACACCCTGGCGCGCGGCGACCGCGACACCGACGTGTACGTGGTGCAGGCCGTGGCGACGCTGGTCGGCGAGCTGGATCCGGACCGCCTGGCGGAGGCGGCGCGGGAACTGCTGCGCCGGCACCCGGCGCTGCGCGTCCACCTCGCCCCCGTCGACGACCCGGGCGGCACCGGCACCGCGAACGGCACCGGCACCGGCGAGGGGATCGTGCAGGTGGTCCCGGCCGACGTCACCCTGCACTGGCGGCGCGACGACCGCTTCCCCGAGGCCGCCCGCGAGGAACTGGAGCGCCCCTTCGACCCCACCCGGCCGCCGCTGATCCGCTTCCTGCTCTCCCGGGTCGGCCCCACCGAGCACAAGCTGGTGATCACCAACCACCACGCGCTGCTCGACGGCTGGTCCACACCGCTGGTCGGCCACACCCTCCTGGCGATCCACGCCGAGTTGGGCGGCGGCCCGGTCGCGCCCACCGCCCCGCCGCCCACCGAGTACTTCCGGTGGCTGGCCGGCCGGGACCGGCAGGCCTCCCTGAACGCCTGGGGGGAGGCGCTGGCCGGGGCGGAGACCACCCGGTTGGCCCCGGCCGGCACCGGGACCGGCGCGCAGGAGCGGCCCGAACGGGTGAGCCTCGACCTCGGCCGGGAGTTCAGCGACCGGCTGCGCGCCTTCGCCCGCGAGCGGGGCGTCACCCTCACCACCGTGTTGCAGACCGCCTGGGGCCTGCTGCTGGGCCGGCTCACCGGCCGCCGAGACGTGCTGTTCGGCTGTCCGGTCTCCGGCCGGCCCGCCGAGGTCCCCGGCGTGGAGTCGATGATCGGTCAGCTCGGCGCCACCGTCCCGGTGCGTGTCCGGTACGCCCCGGACGAGAGCGCGCGGGAGGTGATGGAGCGCCTGCACGCGGAGAGCGTCGCGCTGACCGACCACCACCACGTGGGCCTGCCCGCCATCCGGCGTGCGGTGGGCATCGGCGACCTGTTCGACACGGTGCTGGTGATGGAGAACTTCCCCCTGGTCGACCGGACCCGGATCCCGGTCGAGCCCGGCCTGGACCTGGCCGGGGTGGAGATCACCGACGCCACCCACTATCCGCTGACCGGCGTCGTCCTCCCCGGTGACGCGATCACCATCCACCTGGACCACCGGCCGGACGTCTTCGAGGCGGAGACCGTGCGGGGGTACGGCCGTCGGCTGCTCGCCCTCCTGCGGGAGATCGTGGCCGACCCCGACCGGCCCGCCATCGCACTGTCCCTCCTCGACCCCGCGGAACGGGAGGAGGCGGCGCGCCTCGGCGGCGGGTCCGCCCCGGCCCGGGAACGCGGGCCCGGGCGGTACGGGTGCGACGAGGCGGGACCGCCGTCGACCGACCGCCCCGGCTCCGACGCCCCCGCCGAGGGAACCGGGCCCGACCCGGCCCGGCTGCGCGCGGAGCCGGCGGCGAGCACCCCGCCGGGACGGCAGCCGTCGGGCCCGGGTGGCGGGCACGCCGCCGCGACCCCGGCCGGGCCGGAGGTCGTCGCCGAGCGACGCGACCCCGCCGGACCGGCCGAGGCGACCCTGCTGGAGGTGCTGCGGGAGGTGCTGCGGGAGATCCCGGGTACCCGGGACATCGGCCCCGACGACGACTTCCTCGCCCTCGGCGGGGACAGCATCGCCTCCCTCCGGGTGGTCTTCCGGGCCCGCCGCCGGGGACTGGACCTGACCGCGCGGGACGTCATCGAGGGCGGGACCGTCGCCGGGATCGCGGCCCGGGCCCGCCCCCTGACCGCCGGCGCGGCCCCGGGCGGGCGGCCCGACCGGGGCGCGCGCGCCCTCCCAGAGCGCCGATGAGCCCCGGCACGGCACCGCCCGACGAGCGCTCCGGGACCGACCGGCGGCTGCTGGGCATCGCGTTCGTTCTGGTCCTGGGCACCTTCATGGCGACCGTGGACGCCACCATCGTGGCCGTCGCCATCGACACCCTGGCCACCGGGTTCGACGCCCCCGTCGCCGACATCCAGTGGGTCACCACCGCCTACCTGCTGGCCGTCGTCGCCGCCGTGCCCGCCTCCGGTTGGCTCGCCGACCGCTTCGGCGGCCGGCGGGTCTGGCTGCTCGCCGTGGGCGGATTCCTGGCGGCCTCGGCGCTGTGCGCGCTGGCCTGGTCGCTGCCGAGCCTGATCGTCTTCCGGGTGCTCCAGGGCCTGACCGGCGGGCTGCTGCCGGCCACCGGGCAGGCCCTGCTGGCCCGGGTCGCCGGGCCCGGACGCACCGGGCGGGTGCTCGGCGTGGTCGCGGTCGTGCCCATGCTCTCCCCGGTGCTCGGGCCGCTGATCGGCGGCGCGATCCTCGGCGCGGCGTCCTGGCCGTGGCTGTTCCTGGTCAACCTTCCGATCGGGGCCCTCGCGATCCCGCTCGCCCTGCGGTACGTGCCCGTGGTGCCGCCGGCGCCCGTGCACACCCCCTTCGACCTGCGCGGTGCCCTGCTGCTGTCGCCCGGCCTGGCCGTGCTGGTCCTCGGCCTGACCGAGGTCGCGCACGGTCGGGGCCTGCCCGCCGCCCTCGGGGTGGCGGCCGGCGCGCTCATGCTGGTCGGGTTCATCGTGCACGGCCTGCGGGCCCGCCGCGCGCCGCTGATCGACCCCCGGCTGTTCACCCGCCCGCCGTTCGGCGCGGCGGCCCTCGCCCTCCTCGTGCTGGGCGCCTCGGTGTTCGGCACGACCTTCCTGTTGCCCCTGTACCTGCAGACCGGCCACGGTCTGTCGGCACCCGGCGCCGGGTTGGTGCTGGCCTTTCAGGGGGTGGGCGCGGTGGCCGGCTCGGTGCTGGTCCACCGCACCATCGACACCCTCGCCCCCCGCACTCTCGTCCTCGCCGGCATCGGACTGATCCTGCTCGGCACGATCTCCTTCACCCAACTCGGCCACGACCTGCCCGAGGCCCTGATCACCGGCTCCCTCGTGGTGCGCGGCCTCGGCATGGCCATGGTCGGCGCGCCCGTCATGAACATCGTCTACAGCCGTGTCGAACCCGACCTGCTGCCCCGTGCCGCCGGTGCCCTCAACCTGCTCAACACCGTCGGCGGCTCCATCGGCACCGCCCTCCTCGCCGTCGTGCTGCAGAGTCGCCTGGAGACCCGGGGCGCCGATGTCCCGCAGGCGTTCGCCGACACCTTCCACTGGGTGCTCGGTCTCTGCCTGATCGCCGCGGCCGGCGCCACGAGGCTTCCCCGAACCCGTCCCCGTGGGTCCCAACCGCAGCCGGGCGCTGGGCCCCGTCGCCGACCCGATGGAGCCGTTCGACAGCGACGACACCCTCCGGCGGGTCGAACCCCTCACGGTCACGGCCGTCGTCGACCAACCGCCGCTGCCCGACCCCTCCGAGCACCGGCCGCAACCGCAGGCCGCCCCGGAGCCGGAGCGCGCGATCGGCCTGCCGGCCGGGAAGGCCGAGGACGCGGCCCTCTACGAGTTCCTCGGCACCTACGTCATGGCGCAGGGGGAGTACCCCAACGCCCGGCAGTTCTCCCGACACCTGTTCGACAACCACGGCGTCCGCAACGCCGACGGCGGTCTGCTGACGGAGGGGTACCTGCGGCCCCTGCTCTCGGAGATGAAGCGACGTCACCGCAGCGAGATGGGCACCGGCGTCTGACCGGTTCCGGACCGACGCCCGGTCCGCTCCGCGCGGCCGGAAGGCGGAACTCCCGCGCGTCCCCGGCGGCCCCGGGTGCGGGCCCCGTACCGGAGCCCCTTCCCGGCGGGCGTGACCCCGGAGACGCGTTCGGTCCCGCGCACCGCGAACCGGCGGTCCGCCCGGCGACCGTGACGGGCCCTCCGTCGCGAGCCGGGACGCGGGGCGGTGCGGCCCCGGTACGGCCGCCGCACCGCCCGAGGACACCGCTCCCCCGACCGGCGGGCCACACGGCCGGCGCCGGCGGAAACCGGCGCCGGTCCGGCGTCAGCCGCCGACCAGGGCGCGGACCCGGTCGGGCCCGGCGGCGAGCAGCAGCGTGGGCAGCCGGGGGCCGGTGTCGCGGCCCACCAGCAGCCGGTACACCAGGACGAAGAACTCCCGCTGCGCGAGCTTCAGCTCCGGCGTCGGCTTGGCGTCCGGGTCCAGCCCGGCCATCACCTTCGGGATGCCGTACACCAGCGTGGTCAGCCCCTCGGGCGACCAGTGGGTTTCCAGGCCCTCCACCAGCAGCCGCAGTTCATCGCGCTGCGCGTCGTCGAGGCCGGCGAGGAGTTCCGCGTCCGGCTCGGTCCGCAGGCGGGTGCGCTGGTCGTCCGGGAGGCGGGTGGCGACCCAGCGGGCGGCGCGGTCGAGCCGGGGACGGACCTCGTCGATGTCGGTGATGGGCCGCTCGGGGTCCAGGTCCCGCAGGATGCGGGTGAGCTGCTCCTCGTGGCCGGTGGTGATGTCCACCAGCGAGGCGAGGGTGCGGTAGGCGACGGGCCGGGGGGTGGCCGGCAGGTCACCGGCGGCGGTGGAGACCGCGCGGCGGTGGGCGGCGATGTCGCCGGGCTGGGCGCGCCCCTCCTCGATCTTGCGGCCCAGGGCGTCCCACTCGTCGTAGAGCCGCTGGATCTCCTGGTCGAAGGCGACCTTGAAGGACTGGTTGGGCCGGCGGCGGGCGTACAACCAGCGCAGCAGCGGCACCTCCATGATCTCCAGGGCGTCGGCCGGGGTCGGCACCCCGCCCTTGGAGCTGGACATCTTCGCCATACCGGTGATGCCGACAAAGGCGTACATCGGACCGATGGGCTGCTCGCCGTCGAAGATCTCGGTGACCAGCTGTCCGCCGACCACCCACGAGGAGCCGGGCGACTGGTGGTCCACACCGGAGGGCTCGAAGACGACGCCCTCGTACACCCAGCGCATCGGCCAGTCCACCTTCCAGACCAGCTTGCCGTGGTCGAAGGTGTTCAGGTTCACGGTCTCGCCGTGGCCGCAGGCGCAGGTGTAGGCGAGGTCGCGGGTGTCGTCGTCGTAGGCGGTGACGGTGGTCAGGTCCCGGCCGCAGACGGTGCAGTACGGCTTGTAGGGGAAGTAGCCGGCCGTGCCCGAGCCGCCGTCGTCCTCGTCGGCGGCGCCGGAGCCCTCGACGGCCGCGAGTTCGGCGGCGTCGGCCGGGGTCTGCTGCTTGGCACCCTTGGCCCCCTTGGCCGGGGCGCCCTTGGCACCGGTGCCGGCGCCGGGCTTGGTGCGGTAGCGGTCCAGCACGGCGTCGATGCGTCCGCGCTCGCGCATCGCGAAGGCGATCTGCTCGCGGTAGGCACCGGAGGTGTACTGCGCGGTCTGGCTGATCCCCCGGTACTCCACGCCGAGTTCGGCGAGGGCGGCCTCCATGGGGGCCCGGAAGTGCTCGGCCCAGTTGGGGTGCGGGCTGCCGGGCGGGGCGGGGACGGAGGTCAGCGGCTTGCCGATGTGCTCCTCCCAGGACGCGTCCACGCCGTCGATGCCGGCCGGGACCTTGCGGAACCGGTCGTAGTCGTCCCAGGAGATGATGTGTTCCACGGCGTGGCCGCGCCGGCGGATCTCGTCGGCGACCAGATGGGGGGTCATGACCTCCCGGAGGTTGCCCAGGTGGATCGGTCCGGAGGGGCTGAGCCCGGAGGCGCAGACGATGGTTTTGCCGGGTGCGCGACGCTCCGCCTCGGCGATGACCTCGTCCGCGAAGCGGGACACCCAGTCGGTCTCGGGGCTGCTGTCGGCCACGTCGGGCACTTCCTCACTCGTCTCACGGCCTGGTGGTGGGCGGCGGCGCGCCGCCCCGGGGCATTCTTCCACCCGCCGGGCACCCCCCGGAAATCGCCGGACCGGGCCGGAGGGGTCGGCCGGGCGTCCCGTCGGGAGGGCTGTCTCTTG
>NZ_VKHS01000439.1 GCF_014141525.1 Streptomyces calidiresistens | reverse complement strand
GTGCCGGAGCCCCCACCGGTCCGTGAGCGCCCGTTCCCGGCGGACCGGGAGGCGGGTGCCCCCCGGTCCGCGGGGCGCTCCCCGGAGCGGGGGGCGCGCTGCTCGCCCCGGGCCGGGGCCCGCCCGGGGGAGGACTCCCGGCCGGCGCTCGCGGCCGCCCGCGGGGCCCGGCCGGGCGGGACGGTGCCCCGCGCCTCCCGAACCGCGATCTCCTTGAGGCGCAGCGACAGTTGGAGCGTGGTGGGGCGTTCCTCGGGATGCTTGGCCAGACAGGCGCGGATCAGGGGCTCCAGGGCCGGCGGCACCCCCCGCAGGTGGGGCTCCTCGTGCACCACCCGGTAGAGCATCACCTCCGAACTGCCGTGGCCGAAGGCGGAGTCGCCGAGTGCGGCCCAGGCGAGGGTGGCGCCCAGCGAGAAGACGTCGGTGGCGGCGGACACGGCGGCCCCGCGCACCTGCTCGGGCGCGAGGAAGCCCGGCGAACCCACCGCCGTGCCCACCCGGGTCAGGGTGCTGGCCCCGGTCGACCAGGCGATGCCGAAGTCGATGATCCTCGGTCCCTTGGGGGAGAGCAGGATGTTGGAGGGCTTGATGTCACGGTGCACCACCCCCGCCTCGTGGACGGCCACCAGCCCCTCGGCGAGCGCGGCCCCCACCGCCGCGATCTCGGCCGCGGTCATCGGCCCGTCGGTGAGCACCCGGTCGTGGAGCGAGGGGCCCGGGACGTACTGGGTGGCGAACCAGGGGCGTTCGGCCTCCAGGTCGGCCGCCACCAGGCGGGCCGTGCACCCCCCGCGGATCCGCCGGGCCGCGGAGACCTCCCGGGCGAACCGCGAGCGGAACTCCCGGTCCTCCGCCAGATCGGGACGGATCACCTTCAGCGCCACCCGCTGGCCGCGCCGGTCCGAGCCGAGGTAGACCACTCCCATCCCGCCGGCGCCGAGCCGACGGTGCAGCCGGAACGTTCCGACGACTCGCGGGTCCTCGCGCCGGAGCCGCATCATCGCCATGTCCCATCCCCGTCGCCGCTCCGATCTGACGCAGCACAGCTTACGGATCGGGTCGGTCGGTTGGGGGTCCGCCGCGCAGGTGATCCCGGGGCCGCGGGCGGAACCCCGAGACGGTTCCGGGGAGTTCCCCGCTCCGGGGCGGACCTCCGGGGCGGCGGTCTCCACCCGGGGGAGTAGCCGGTGGGGGACGCCCTCCTCCCGGGGGAGGCGTGTGATCCGTTCCGGGGACTGACGTGCGGGACGGGAGCGGCGGCCTATCGTTGCCGCAGGCGGCGGGCGAAGCACTCGTCCCCCGAGGTCACCGTCCGTCGCCGTGAACGGGCCGTCCCCGGTCCTCCCGCACGGGGGGAACGGGGACGGCGCGCGGATGTCGTCCGTGGTCGGGTACGGGGCGTTGAGCGGCGCCCCGGGTTCGGGTGAGCGGCCCGAATCGGGGACCCGGCCGTGTCACCCCGTGGGGACGGGGGTTCGACGGGCGGCTCGGTGGCCGGGTACCGGGGAGGTGCCCGGCCACGCGGCGTTTCCGCCCCCGGAATCCCTCCGGGCGGCGGGGCGACGAACGGCCGGGGGCCGGGGAGCAGCTGCTCCCCGGCCCCCGGCCGGTGGTGGACGATACTGGGATTGAACCAGTGACCTCTTCCGTGTCAGGGAAGCGCTCTCCCGCTGAGCTAATCGTCCCGAGTGCGCGATACTGGGATTGAACCAGTGACCTCTTCCGTGTCAGGGAAGCGCTCTCCCGCTGAGCTAATCGCGCGGACGGCTCCGGTGTGACCGGAGCCGGTGGTGGACGATACTGGGATTGAACCAGTGACCTCTTCCGTGTCAGGGAAGCGCTCTCCCGCTGAGCTAATCGTCCGAGGTGGAGACGGGATTTGAACCCGTGTAGACGGCTTTGCAGGCCGTTGCCTCGCCTCTCGGCCACTCCACCGGCGGGGGTCGGGGACCCCTCGGAGCGGACGACGAGACTCGAACTCGCGACATCCACCTTGGCAAGGTGGTGCTCTACCAACTGAGCTACGTCCGCAGTGCCTCCCGGTCGGCTCGCGCCTCCCGGTGACGCCTTGAACTCTAGCGGATTCCCCGCGCTGCTCAAACTCGGTTGCCGATGCCGGGTCCGGTCGACGGGCGCCGAGCGGGTCCGAGGCCCCCTCCGGCGAGGGGCCCCGCGCCGGTCGGGGCGGTGTCGGCCCGGCGATTCCCCGGCCTCCCGGCGCGGAGCCCCCACCGACCGGGGCCTAGACTCGCACATGTGCACGAGGTGTCCCGTTTCCCGGGGGTCGGCGCCCCCATGGCCCGGTTCGGCGGCCTGCTGGCCACCGATCTGCTGGACGTCACCGACGACCCGGCGGCCCTGGACGCCGGCGGGTGGTGGGCGGTGGCCGTCGACTACGAGGGGCGCGTGACGTGCGCCAGGTTCGGCCGGGTGCGGCCGGACCCCCGACCGCCCCGCGCGGCCGGACGTCGGCACGCCCCCGACCCCGGGCGCTGGACCTCCTCACTGGACCGGGAGGCCTACGTCGCCGGGGTGCGGCGGATCCGCGAGCACATCGCCGCCGGCGAGGTCTACCAGGCCAACCTCTGCCGGGTGCTCTCCGCCCCGGTGGGACCCGACACCGACCCCGACGCCCTCGCCGCCGATCTGGCGGCGGGCAACCCGGCGCCCCACGCCGGGGTGATCCGGGTGCCCTCCCGGGGGGTGGAGATCGCCTGTGCCTCCCCCGAACTCTTCCTGCGCCGGGAAGGCGCCGTCATCGAGTCCGGCCCGATCAAGGGCACCGGACGGACCGAGGCCGACCTGCTGGAGAAGGACCGGGCCGAGAACGTGATGATCGTGGACCTGGTCCGCAACGACCTGGGACGGGTCTGCGTGCCGGGCACGGTCACCGTCCCCCGGCTGTGCGCCGTGGAGGCGCACCCCGGCCTGGTCCACCTCGTCTCCACCGTTCGCGGGGAACTGCGCGGGGGCACCGGCTGGCCGGAACTGCTCCTCGCCGCCTTTCCGCCGGGCTCGGTGACCGGCGCCCCCAAATCCAGCGCCCTGCGGATCCTGCGGGGGCTGGAAACCGTGCCGCGCGGCCCCTACTGCGGCGCCGTCGGCTGGGTGGACGCCGATCGCCGGCGCGGCGAACTGGCGGTCGGCATCCGCACCTTCTGGATCGACCGCGCCCGTTCGGGCGCCGGGGAACTGCGGTTCGGCACCGGCGCCGGCATCACCTGGGGGTCGGACCCCGAGCGGGAGTGGCGGGAGACGGAGCTCAAGGCGGCCCGCCTGCTCGCCATCGCCGCCGGTCGGCCCACCGGGCCGCCGACCGGGGCACCCGGTCGCGCGGGGACGGCGGGCCGCGGCGCGGCGATCGGCGAAGTCGGGGGTACCGTCGCCCGGACGACCGGCTCCGGGGGGCCCGGGGAACGCGAACGACGCGGGGCGGACCCCCGACCCCGCCGGGAGAACGAGGCGATGCGGTGAGGATCTGGCTCAACGACACCCTGACGGACGCCGACGACGCGGCGGTATCGGCGCTGGACCACGGCCTGACCGTGGGCGACGGCGTCTTCGAGGCGGTCAAGACGGTGGAGGGCGTCCCCTTCGCGCTCACCCTCCACCTGGAGCGGATGCGGCGGTCCGCCGCCGGCCTCGGCCTGCCCGCCCCCGACACCGATCTCGTCCGTCGTGCCTGCGCCGCCGTGATCGACGCCGAGCCCCACCCGCTGGGACGGTTGCGGATCACCTTCACCGGCGGACGCGGTCCGCTGGGCTCGATGCGGGCCGCCGTCCCGGGCGCTCCCACCCTGGTCGTCGCCCACGAGGGGTACGAGGCGCGACCGGACACCACGGCCGCCGTCACCGTGCCGTGGACCCGCAACGAGCGCGGTGCCCTGGCGGGACTGAAGACCACCTCCTACGCGGAGAACGTCCTCGCGCTGGCCCGGGCCCGGGAGGCGGGCGCCTCCGAGGCGATCTTCCCCAACACCGCCGGCCTGTTGTGCGAGGGGACCGGGAGCAACGTCTTCGTCGTGGTCGGCGGCGACGTGCTCACCCCACCGCTCTCCTCCGGTTGCCTGGCGGGCATCACCCGGGCCCTGGTGGTGGCCTGGAGCGGTGCCCGCGAGGTCGATCTGCCGCTGGGGGTGCTGCGGGACGCGGACGAGATCTTCCTGACCTCCACCACCCGGGACGTGCAGGCCCTCCACCGGGTCGACGACCGGGAACTGTCCGCCGCCCCGGGGCCGGTCACCACCCGGTTGATGCGGGAGTTCGCCGTCCGCTCGGGCGCCGATCCCGACCCCCGGCCGGTTCCGGTCGGCGGGCGCTGAGCGGGTCCCGGGGAGCCCGACCCGGGTAGGGATGCGACATGACCGTCACCCTGCGACCACGGGAGCCCGAACGGATCACCCCGGACGGTGGCGTCCGGTGCTCCTACCTGCTGCGCGACAACGGCCGCCCGATCGGTGAGCTCGTCCTGTCCACCGACGGCGACCCGCCCCGACGGGGGCGGATCGATCACCTGTGGGTGGCGGAGTCGGAGCGCCGGCGCGGACGGGGCGGCATCGCCCTGCTCGCGGCGGAGGAGGTGCTGCGCTCCCGGGGGTGCGACCGGGTCCGGGCCCTGCTGCCCCTCCCGCCGGGGGAGGCGGGGG
>NZ_VKHS01000438.1 GCF_014141525.1 Streptomyces calidiresistens | reverse complement strand
GCCCCCGCCCGCCGGCGCGCCCTGACGGCAGCCGCCGCCGTCGTGATCACCGCTCTGATCTGGGTGATCGCCGGCCCCGTGTTCGGCGTCGACATCCGGGTACCGGATGGCCCGGGTTCCACCACCACGAGTGAACTGCCCCTGCTCAACGTGGTGATCTCGGTGGCCGTGCTCTCCCTCGCCGGCTGGGGCCTGCTGGCCCTGTTGGAACGCCTCACCCCGGCCCGGGCCCGTGCCCTGTGGATCGGCATCGCCTCGGCGGTGGTCCTCGTATCGCTCCTCGGCCCCCTCTTCGGCGAGGGCCTGTCGGCGGGCAACCGCCTCACCCTGATCTGCCTGCACCTGGCGGTCGGCGCCGTCCTCATCCCCGGTTACACCCGCGGGGCCGTCCGGTCCTGACCACCGATCCGGGGGCCGGTCCAGCGCATCTCCACGGCCCTTCGAGCCGTCCGGGAGACCGTTTCGCCACAGGAACGGTGTCCGGGCGTCGCCCCGGGCACGGACCCGGAAGGAGTCTCCCCATGTGCGGCATCGCAGGCTGGGCCGGCCCCGGCACCCCGCTCCCGGAAACACCCGACACCGCCGAGGCCATGCTCCGTGTCATGGCCTGCCGCGGACCGGACGGGCAGGGCGTGTGGCGGGGCCCGCACGCCACCCTGGTCCACACCCGGATGGCGGTCATCGACCTCGCGGGGGGCGCCCAGCCCATGACCGCCGAGGAGAACGGCGAGGAGATCGCCGTTCTCACCTACTGCGGCGAGATCTACAACTTTCGGGAGCTGCGCACGGAACTGACCGGACGGGGCCACCGCTTCCGCACCAGGAGCGACACCGAGGTGGTACTGCGGTCATACCTGGAGTGGGGTGAGGCCTGCGTGGAGCGGTTGGAGGGCATGTTCGCCTTCGCCGTCTGGGAGCCCCGCGAACGCCGGCTCTTCCTCGCCCGGGACCGGTTCGGGATCAAACCCCTCTACTACGCGGTGATCGACGGGGGCATCGTCTTCGGCTCCGAGCCCAAGGCCCTGCTCGCGCACCCGGGGGTCCGCCCGGTGGTGGACCTGGACGGTCTGCGGGTGCTCTTCTCGATGGCCCGCGCTCCCGGCGAGACGGTGTACCGACAGATCCGCGAGCTGCCCCCCGCCCACACCCTGACCATGCGCCCCGGGGGACACTCCTCGCGCCGATGGTTCGCCCTCGAGGCGACACCGCACACCGACACCCTGGAACAGACCGTCGGGACGGTGCGGGAACTGCTGGAGGACAGCGTCTCCCGGGAACTCTCCTCGGACGTGCCGCTGAGCGTGATGCTCTCCGGAGGGCTCGACTCGAGCAGTGTCGCCGCCCTCGCGGCCCGGGCCCTCGCCCACCGGGGCGAGGGCCCCGTCCGCACCTCCACGGTCACCTACACGGGGTACAGCGACAACTTCCAGCCCGACCTGGTGCGCAGTGCCCCGGACTCCCCATACGCCCGGGCCGTCGCCGAGCACACCGGCGCCGAGCACCGGGAGATCGAACTGACCACGACCGATCTGACCGACCCGGAGGCCCGCCGCACCGTACTGCGGGCCCAGGACATCCCCGCCCCCTTCGGGGACATGGACACCTCCACCTACCAGGCCTTCGCGGGAGTGCGTCGACACTCCAGGGTCGCCCTCACCGGGGAGAGCGCCGACGAGATCTTCGGCGGCTACAGCTGGGTGCACATCCCGGACCTGGCCGAGGAGGAACAGTTCCCGTGGGTGGCCTTCGAGCAGTGGCATCCCGGTACCCGCGCCGGGCTGGGCCGCGGGTTGCTCTCCCCGGAGTTCGAGAACCGGCTGGACATGCCCGGTTACTACGCCGACCGTTACGCACAGGCGATGGCCGGGATACCCCGGCTCGCCGGGGAGTCCCCCGGGGAGCGCCGGGCACGGGAGATCTGCCACCTTCACCTCACCCATTGGTTGCCCCGGCTGCTGGAACGCAACGATCGGCTCAGCATGGTCTCCGGCCTGGAGGTCCGGGTCCCGTTCTGTGACCACCGCTTGGTGCAGTACGCCTACAACATCCCCGCGGAGATGAAGACGTTCGACGGGCGGGAGAAGAGTCTGCTGCGGGCAGCCGTCCGGGACCTGCTGCCGGAGGAGGTGCTGGACCGCCCCAAGGCCCCCTTCCCGGTGAGTCAGGACCCCACCTACGCGAAGACCCTGCACCAGGAGTTCCAGGAGGTGTTGGAGGATCCCCACTCCCCCGTCCTCCCCCTCCTCGACACCGGGGCGAGTCGGGACTTCCTGGCGGAGTTGAGGGAGGGGGACCGACAGGACTGGTTGCACCGGATGAACGTCGAGATGGCGCTGCAGGTGAACACCTGGCTGCGGGAACACGGGGTGACCCTGGAGGTGTGAGGTCCTCCCCCCTGCCTCCGGGGTCCCTCTCCCTCCGTGGCCCCTCCCCGACGGGGAGGGGCCACGCGGAGCCCGTTCTCAGACCCGCGCGGCCACCGGATCCCGCGAGGAGCGGAACACCATGCGCACCAGAGGGGGTACGCGGTACTGGAAGAACCACGAGGTGGTGGGATCCGTCGAGATGTCCGCGTCGACCAGGAAACACTCGACGAGTTCCTCGAGCAGTTCCCCGGCCTCCTCGATACCCGTCTCCAGCAGGACGGCCGCCTGTTCCACGGTGACGAAGCCGTCCTCCCCGGCCAGCCGGGCCAGGACATCCCGCAGGCGGGGGTGCAGGGCGGAACAACAACGGGCCACGCAGCGCCAGGGTTGGTGACGACGGACCACCGCCGGTTCGGAACACATCCGGCTCATCCAGTCGATGAGTTGCCGCATGGTCCAGTGGGGTCGCAGGGCCAGCAGCGCACCGGCTCCCAGCAACGGCCCGGGAAGGCCGCCGCACAGATCGAGCAGTTCCCTCAGACCGATCGGGTCGGTGTGCAGGCGCTCACGTCCCAATGCCTGACGGATCAACTCCAGCGCCTGACGCGTTCCGAGGGGACGCAGCTCCATACGGGCGGTGAAGCGGGTGTCGTGCAACCTGTGGTGGCCGGTCACCAGGAGCGCGGAACCCGCCTCGGCGGGCAACAGATCGGTGATCTGCCGGGCCGTCGTCACCTCGTCGACCACGATCAGCACCCGGCGCCCCGCCGTCCAGGAACGGAACAGCCGGGCCCGCTCGGCCCGCTCGGCGGGCAGCCCGGAGGGCCGGAACCCCGCCGCGCCGAGCAGAGAGGCCAGGACGTCGTCCACGCCGAGGGGGTCGTCCGGATCGCCGAAGGATACGTGGAACCGACCATCCGGGAAGGCGGTGCGCAGCCGGTGGGCCACGTGGACGCCGAAGGCGGTGACGCCGACCCCGGGTGGCCCGACGACGGCGACACAGCGCGGCCCTCCGGACTCCTCCCCGAAACCTCCTTCCGGTTCCTCGGTGAGCAAACCGACCGCCAGGTCGACCTCGTCGCTCCGTCCGATCAAGGGAACATCCGGCGGGAGAACCGACGCCGGAGGGGTGGCGGCCTCGGGGGCCCGGGGTCTCCGGGGCGCGGGAACGCCCCTCCGGGAACCCGGGGAACCCGTCGGACGCGGCGGGTCGAGCGCTCGGTCCCCGGCCAGAACCTGCTGGTGCAACCGCTGGATGTCCGCGCCCGGCTCGATGCCCAGTTCATCCGCGAGGACCCGGCGCAGCCGTTGAAAGACCTCCAACGCCTCGGAGCGGCGTCCGGCGCGGTGGAGTGCCAGCATGAGCTTGGCGTGAAGTCCTTCCCGCGTGGGGTGATCCGCGGCCAGCGCGGAGAGTTCGCTGGTCAATCGATGATGCCTGCCCAGGACCAGATCCGCGTCGATTCGCTCCTCCAGCACCTCGTACCGCTTCTCCGTGAGCCGCAGGATGTCGATGCCGACGACCGGGCCCATGGAGAGGTCGGCGAGGACGGGACCGCGCCAGACCGCCAGGGCCCGGTGAAGCGCCTCGGCCCCCTCCGTGATCGCCCCTTCCTCCATGGCCCTCCGGGCCCGGATCACGAGCTCGTCGAACTCCTTGACGTCCGTGCAGGAGGAGGGCAGGGAGAGCCGGTAGCCGCCGGGGGTGGTCAGCAGGGCCGGAACGTCCCGACCGGGGCCCACCGGGGACTGGTGACCCAAACCGGGCAGTTTGCGCAATTGGTAGATGTAGGTCTGCAGCGTGGTGGCGGCACTGGTCGGTGGACGCTCCTCCCACAACTCCTCGACGAGCTGGTGGTGCGGAACGGTGTCGTTGGCCCGCAACGCCAGCAGGGCGAGCACCTGACGCACCTTGGGAGCGGATGGCGTGACCTGCACGCCGTTGTGAAGGACTTGCAGGGGTCCGAGCAACCCGATTCGCAGCACTAGCCCTCCCATTGTCATGGAGCCACTTGCACGGCCTGATGCGTCCGCCAGCGTGGGTACGCCTGCTTGAAGCTCGCTTGAGATGCGCTCGACGGACTGGGGATCGGAGACGGTCCAACGAAGAGCTAAACTACATGACACAAGCACATGATTGCTACACATAGCTGCTGTGATTATTCATATGATCGCGATATGCTCCACAGGAGGATCCGATGCCACCGGAGCCCGAAAAGGACATCGAGTCATGACCGGAACAGGACCCGACACCACGCCGGAGCGCTCCACCGAAGCCCCACCACCCCTC
>NZ_VKHS01000437.1 GCF_014141525.1 Streptomyces calidiresistens | reverse complement strand
GGGTCGACCGGGGAGCCGGCCGGGGTGGTGTCCGCCGTCTCCTGGGCTGCGGGGACCCGCTCGTCGAGGAGGATGCCGCGTTCGCCGGTCAGCGAGGGGAACGAGCCCAGCAGCCGCCGGGTGTAGGGGTGGCGCGGCTCGCGGTGGAGGCGCTCGGCCGGCCCGTACTCCACCACCTCGCCGTCGCGCATGACGGCGATGCGGTCGGCGAGTTCCAGGAGCAGCGGCAGGTCGTGGGTGATGAACACGACCGCGAAGCCCAACTCCTCGCGCAGGCGCAGGATCTCCCCCAGAATGCCGCGCTGCACGACCACGTCCAGCGCGGTGGTGGGTTCGTCCATGATCATCACCTGCGGGTCGAGGAGCATCGCCATGGCGATCACGACCCGCTGCCGCATGCCGCCGGAGAGCTCGTGCGGGAAGGACCGCAGGCGGCGCGGATCCACCCCCACCAGGCGCAGCACCTCCTCGCAGCGGGCCAGGCGCTCCGCGGCCGTCATCCCCGGCCGGTGGGTGGTCAGGACGTCCTCCAGCTGTTCCCGGACGGGGATCACCGGGTTGAGGGAGTTCATCGCGCCCTGGAAGACCACCGACATGCGGTCCCAGCGGAAGCGCCGCAGTTCCTCGCCCTCCAGGGCGAGGAGGTCGATGTCCTCCCCGGAGCGGTCGTGGAAGAGAACCGTGCCGGAGGTGACCTCGGCGGGCGGCCGGTGGAGGCGGGCGATGGCGTAGGCGAGGGTGGTCTTGCCACAGCCCGACTCGCCGGCCAGGCCGAGGATCTCGCCCCGGCGGAGGGTCAGGGAGACGTCCCGAACGGCGTGGACCGGTTTGTCCACCCGGTAGGTGACGTTCAACCGCTCGACCGTGAGCGCCGGTTCGCGGTCGGTGTCGTCGGGGTCGGCGGGGTCGTTCGCACCGGGGGACCCGGTCGGGGTTCCGGTCGGCGGGGCGGCGTGGGCGGCCACCGCGCCGGGGTCCCCGGCGTCGCGGCGGGCGCCGGTGCGCAGACGGGGGTTGATGATCTCGTCGATGCCGAAGTTGATCAGGGCAAGACCGCAGCCGAAGAGGGCGATGACCAGGCCGGGGGGCACGAACCACCACCAGGCGCCCCACTGGAGGGCGAAGCCGTTCTGGGCGTGGAAGAGCATCGTGCCCAGGGTGGAGGAGTTGGAGGCGCCCAGCCCGAGGAAGGACAGGCCGGCCTCGGCGAGGATCGCGGCGAGCACGGCGAAGACGAACTGCGAGGCCAGCAGCGGCAGCAGGTTGGGCAGGATCTCCACCGAGACGATCCGCCAGGGGCGTTCGCCCGCCACCCTGGCCGCGGCCACGTAGTCGCGGTTGCGCAGCGAGAGCGTCTGGGCCCGCAGGACCCGTGCGGAGGCGGCCCAGCCGGTGATCGCGAGCACCACCGCGATGGTCCAGGCGCCGCGCCGGCCGGCGGGCACGAACCCGGCGATGACGATGACCAGCGGCAGGCCGGGGATGACCAGCATGACGTTGGTCAGCAGGGAGAAGCCCTCGTCCACCAACCCGCCGAGGTAGCCACCGATGATGCCGAAGAGGGCCGAGAGGAGGGTGGCCATGACGCCCACCAGCAGCCCGATCTGCAGCGAGCCGGCGGTGGCCCGGGCCAGTTGGGCCAGCACGTCCTGGCCGGTGCGGGTGGTGCCCAGCAGGTTCTCCCCGTCGGGGGGCGTCATCCCGCGGCTGTCGATGGCATCGGGATCGCCGAGGAACAGCGGGCCGACGAGAGCGAACAGGGCGATGGCGGCCACCAGACAGAAGCCGATGACCAGTTTGGGCGAGGGGGTGGGGAGCAGGGAGCGCCATCCTCCGGACGCGCGCCGGGGGCGCTTCCCGGGGACGATCCCCTCCTCCCCGGCCGCCTCGACGGCCGGTTCACCGGTCGGTTCGGTGAGGTGTACGGGATTGGTCACGATGACGGCTCCTTGCCCTCGGTGGACCCTCGACGGATCGGCGCGGACGCCTCCCCGGCCATGGCGCGGCCCTCAGCCCTCGACCCGGGTGCGCGGGTCGATGACGCCGTACAGCAGGTCGACGATCAGGTTGGCGCCCAGCACCGCCACCGTGATCACCAGGAAGATCCCCTGCATGAGGGCGTAGTCGTTGTTCTGGACGGCCTGCAGCAGCTTCGATCCGATGCCGGGGTAGGAGAAGACCTGCTCGGTGACGATGGAGCCGGCGACGACGAAACCCAGCGAGATGGCGAAGCCGGCGATGGAGGGCAGGACGGCGTTGCGGGCGGCGTACCGGGTCATCACCCGGCTCTCGCGCAGCCCCTTGGCCCGGGCGGTGAGGACGTAGTCCTCGGACATGGTGGAGACCATCATGTTGCGCATCCCCAGCAGCCAGCCGCCGACCGAGGAGAGGACGATGGTCGCGGCGGGCAGGAAGCCGTGGTGGAGGACCGATCCGACGAACTCCGCGTTCCAGCCGGGCACGAGGGCCACGTCGTACCCGCCCAGCAGGGGGAACCAGCCCAGGACCGAGGAGAAGAGCGCCACCAGCAGCAGGGCGAGCCAGAAGTAGGGGACGGCGGCCAGGATGGTGGTGGCGGGGACGAGGGAGTCCAGCCACGACCCGCGGCGCCGGCCGACGATCGCGCCCAGCACCACCCCGAGCAGGAAGGACAGGAAGGTGGCGATGCCCACCAGGACGATGGTCCACGGCAGCGCCTGTCCGATCACCTCGGAGACCGGGGTGGGGAAGACGCTGACGGATATCCCCAGGTCGCCGCGGGCCATCGCCCCCAGGTAGGCGAGGTACTGGACGATCAGGGGCTCGTCGGTGTCCGTGCCGAGAAGCAGCTCGTACGCCCGTCGGACGGCCGGGTCGGGGGACCCGCCCCGCTGCTGGAGCTTCGCCATGAGGATGTCCACCGGGTTGCCCGGCATCAGCCTCGGGATGAAGAAGTTCAGCGTCAGGGCGGCCCACAGGGCGATCAGGTAGAAGCCGAGTTTCCGGGCGTAGTACCTCATGCGGGCCGCCAATCGGGGGTGGGCTGCTTCTCGGACACGTTTCGACGGGGGAGCGACGAGGGGGCGACGAGGAGGGGACGCCGGTCAGTCGGCCGCGGGGCGGAGGTTGAGGAGGATCTGCGAGTGGTCCGGCCGGCTCCAGACGGCGGGGAAGGCGTACAGGTCGTCCTCGGTGGGCCAGCCCTCGAACTTCGCGGCGTTGTACTGGCTGGTGGTGCCGCCGGTGAGGACCGGGATGTAGGGCATGTCCTCCTCGATCGCCGCCTGCACGGTGTCCAGCAGGGGTTGGCGCGCGGCGGTGTCGGCCGGGTCGGTGCGCTTCAGCTCGTCCAGCGCCGCGTCGACCTCCGGGTCGGCGTAGCGGGCGAAGTTGGGTTGGGCGACCTCCCCCACGGGGGCGGTGTTCTCGGAGTGGAAGAAGTACCCGTACAGGTAGTAGGGGTCGGGGGCGGGCCCCTGGTAGAGGGAGTCGATGAGCAGCTGGTAGGTGCCCTGGCCGCGGGAGTCGGACCACTCGTTCCAGGAGGACTGCCGGATGGAGAGGTCGATGCCGAGCGGGGCCAGTTGTCGGCCGATGACGTCCACGGCGGTGATGTAGTCGGTCCAGCCGGTGACGACGCCGACGGACAGCTCCAGGCGTTCGCCGTTGCGGGTGCGCACGCCGTCGCCGCCCCTCTCCCAGCCGGCCTCCTCCAGGAGCGCCTCGGCCGCGGCCGTGTCGGGCTCCATGGGCACGACCCGGTTCTCCAGGTCGTCGCTGATCACGGCCCCGTCCCGGCCGATCAGGGCGAAGCCGGGGGAGATCTCGCTCGCGGTGTCCTCGAAGGCGAGGGAGTTGATCTGGGTGCGGTCCAGGGCGTGGTGGATCGCCTTGCGGACGGCCGGGTCGGTCTGCGGGCCGGTGCAGCCCAACTCCTCGTCGGAGCAGGTCATCAGGACGATCTGGTTGAGCGGGACGGTGATGCTCCGGTAGCCGGGGTAGTTGTCCTCGACGTTGTGGATGTCGGGAACGGGGCCGGTCTGCCAGTCGACGGTGCCCGCCGCGAGGGCGTCGGCACCGGCCTGGTTGCCGGAGAGCGCGACGAAGCGGACCTGCTTCAGCTCCGGCTCGCCGTCCCGGTAGTGGGGGTTGGCCTCCAGGGTGAAGGCCTGGGGGCGGAACTCCTTGAGGCGGAACGGCCCGGTGCCCACGGGTTCGGGGACGGTGTCGGTCGCCGGGTCCCCGATGTCGCCCCACAGGTGTTCGGGGACGATCCAGATGCGACCCAGGACCTGTGGTCCCTCCAGGAAGGCGGGCTCGTCGAAGCGGACGAGCAGTTCGGTGTCGCTCACCCGCTCGGCACGGCCATCGAAGCCGGTGCCGTTGATCGCGGGGTTGTCCGCGATGAGGTCGAGGGTGAAGACCACGTCGTCGGCGGTGAAGGGCTCCCCGTCGGACCAGGTGACGCCCTCGCGGACGGTGATCGACAGCTCGGTGCCGTCCTCGTTCCAGGAGTAGTCGGTGCCCAGGCGCGGGACGGGATCGGCGTCGGCGGCCTGGTTGAAGTAGAAGAGCGGCTCGAAGATGGTGCCCGGGCCCTCGATGACGCTGTGCGAGTAGGGGTTGAAGTTGCTCTGGTAGTCGCCGGCCTGGCCGGTGTAGACGACCAGGGTGTCCGCCGGGGTGTTGCCC
>NZ_VKHS01000436.1 GCF_014141525.1 Streptomyces calidiresistens | reverse complement strand
CGAACGTGGTCTTGCCCACACCGAACCCACCGGCGACCACGATCTTCGCCGAAGTCGTGGAACGAGCCGGAGCCGCCCCGGCCGCACCGCTAGAGCTTGCGAAGTCCACTGAGCACCCTTTCGAGCAATGTCACATCTGGCTGGCCACCGGGCTCGGCGTCATGACCCGGCTGATGAATGGCGACCAGCCCGGCCTCCGCCAGATCGGCGACGAGGATCCGGGCCACACCAAGGGGAATGGAGAGCAGCGCGGAAACCTCCGCGACCGACTTGACCTCGTAGCACAACTGGCAGATCCGCTGGTGCTCCGGCAACTGCCCCTGCAGGCGGGCGGGCTCCACGCTGGTACTGACCAGGGCCTCGATCGCCAACTGGTACCGGGGGCGCGTCCGCCCACCGGTCATGGCGTACGGACGCACCAACGGCTGTCGGGGCGCGCCCCCACCGCCGTCGGGCTGACGCCGCCCCGACGACTGGGAGGATCGACCGCCGTTGGCCGGGGGGAAGTCGTAGCGCCCGGGCTGCCCGCCGTGATGCGGCTGGGCCGGGTACTCGTTGCCGAACGATCCGGCTGGGGGCGTTGCCACTGTTTCCTCCTCCGACTGCCGTTGCCGTGTCGCGCTCGCCGCACTCGCCACGTGCGTGCTGGCACCCTAAGGGGCGAAAGCCCGTCGCGCACGAGGTGTTTACTAGTTGAGCAGACTTCCCTGGAGTTCGGCGCGGAGATCGGGCGTCAGAACCGCACCGGCGCGGTCCACCAACAACGCCATCTCGTACCCCACCAAACCGATGTCGGCGTCCGGGTGCGCCAACACCGCCAACGAGGAACCGTCCGAGATCGACATGATGAAGAGGAAGCCGCGCTCCATCTCCACCACCGTCTGATTCACCACGCCGCCCTCGAAGATCCGCGAAGCACCCGCCGTCAACGACGTCAGACCCGACGCCACCGCCGCCAACTGATCCGCGCGATCCCGCGGGAAACCCTCGGACAACGCCAGAAGAAGACCATCAGCGGAGACCACCACCGTGTGCGACACCCCGGGGGTGTTGTCCACGAAGCTGGTGATCAACCAGTTCAGGTTCTGCGCCGCCTGGCTCATCGGGCTCACACTAACGCTCCTGATCGTAGGTGTTACCTGGGCCGTAGCCCTGTTGGTCGTTCTGCGCGCGGGCCGCTCCGGCCCCGCGCCCCTGCCGGACCCCTCGGTGGAGGTTGGTCAACCGGCCCCGGACGTCCTCGGGCGCCCGGGAAACCTGCGGCCCACCGGTCCTGGAGGGCTCGGGAAGGGTGTGTTCGGTGAGGTTCGCCCGCGGCACGCGCCGCGGCAGACCCGATGAGGTGGTCCCCGCCGGCCGGGCGGCCTCGCGACGCGGCCCGCCGCTCCAGGCGTTGCCCCCGTCCCGAAGGGACGAGGGGGCCGACGACGGGGTCACGGACTCCTCCCGCTCCTCGCGCCGCGGGGCCTCCGCCCCGGGCTCGGCGGGAGTCCGCTGCGGGGTGCGGCGCGGCAACCCCGCACCGGTGACGGGAGCGGACCGATCCGCCTCCGATCCGGTTTCGGGGGAGAATCCTACGCTCTGCGCGCTTCCGGCGGGAGGTGTCCCGCCGTTCCCGTTGTCGCGGGTGAAGCCGTCGAATTCCGAGGTCGGCTGCTCGACACCGGTGTTCCACGCGCCACCGGGATCCGCGGCCCCGGGGTACGTCGCGGCGCCGGTCCGGTCGGGGGTTCCGTAGCCGTTGCCGACGTAGCCGTCGGAGGGGTGCCCGCCCTCCCCCGGGGTGCCGTCGCCGTAGGCGCCCCCGCCGTAGCCGCCGTTCCCGTATCCGTTGTCGCCGTAGGCCGGGGCGCCGACCGGGGGGGTCCCGCCGTACCCGTCGGCCGGGTACCCGTTGTCCGTCCAGCCGTCGGCGCCGCCCCGGGTCGCGTCCCCGCCGGGAGCGCCGTGGCCGGCATTCGCACCCGCCGGGGCGGGGGCGTCGTCACCGGCGGTCGCGGTGTCCGTCCACTGGGCGGGGGCTCCCTCGTCGGCGCCGGCACGCTCCCCGGCCCGGGCCCGGAGTTCGCCGCGGAGCAGCGAGCGGCCGACGGGGTCGAGCGGGGCGCCCGCCGGTCGGCGGCTCTCGTAGCGGCTGTCGTCGAAGCCCAGCTCCGCCGCGCTCGCCACGGTGGGCTGCTGCTCCTCGCGGGTGAACGGCCCCTCGGGGACGATCCGCGAGACGGTGAACTCCTCGTCGCCGGGACGCTCGGTGCCCCCGCCGCCGTGGGTGATCTCCTCGGGCAGCATGACCAGGGAGGTCGTGCCGGACTGCTCCCCGGAGGGGCGCAGCTGGACCCGGATGCCGTGGCGCTGGGCCAGGCGGCCGACCACGTACAGGCCCATGCGGCGGGAGATCTCCGCGTCGACGGCGGGCGGCTCGGCGAGCCGGTGGTTGATCTCGGCGAAGTCCTCGGCGGTGAGGCCGATGCCCTTGTCGTGGATCTCGACCATGATGCGGCCGTCGGGCAGACGGGTCGCGGTGACCCGGACCTTGGTGTGCGGGGAGGAGAAGGTGGTGGCGTTCTCCAGCAGCTCGGCCAGGAGGTGCACGAGGTCGTTGACCACGGCGCCGTGGATCTCGCTCTCGGGGACGCCGGACAGCTCGATCCGCTCGTAGTTCTCCACCTCGGAGGAGGCGGCGCGCAGGACGTCGATCAGGGGGATCGGCTCGTTCCAGCTGCGGCCGGGGTCCTCCCCCGCGAGAACGAGGAGGTTCTCGCCGTTGCGGCGCATGCGGGTGGCCAGGTGGTCCAGCTTGAAGAGGTCCTCCAACTGGTCCGGGTCGGCCTCGTTGTTCTCCAGGTCGGTGATCAGGGCCAGCTGGCGCTCGATGAGGCTCTGGTTCCGGGTGGAGAGGTTCGTGAAGATCGCGTTGACGTTGCCCCGCAGCAGTGCCTGCTCGGCGGCCAGACGCACGGCCTCGCCGTGGACGCGGTCGAAGGCGCGGGAGACCTCACCGATCTCGTCCCGGCTGGTGATCGGGATCGGGTCGACCCGGGTGTCCACCTGTCCGGGGTTGGTCTGCGAGAGCTGGCGGACCAGGGCCGGGAGGCGCTCCTCCGCGACCCCCAGGGCGGCACCGCGCAGGGTGCGCATGTTCCGGCTCATGGAACGGGCCATGAGACCGGCGATGACGAAGGCGCCGAGGAGGGCGATGATCACCAGCGCGGAGTTGGTGATCATGTTGGTCCGGGCCTCGGCCGCGATGCTCCGGGCCTCCTCCACCGCGTTGTCGACCAGTTCGGTCTCCAGGGTGTGGTACGCCTCGAAGGTCGCCGTGGCGGCGTCGTACCAGCTGTCGGGCGTGACCCCGTAGCCGGCGAGTTCCTGCGGGCCGAACTGGCCGGAGGCGATGTAGGAGGTCATCTGCTCGCGGCTGGGCCCGGCGCCGAGCCCGGCGGTGCTCTCCACGAGGAGGGTCTGCATGCGCTGGACCTCCTCGTCGCTGGAGGCCTGGCCGTACTCGCTGCGGGCGACACCCTCGAGATAGGCGTAGGAGGTGAGGGCCACCCGCTGACGGGTGAGGTTCTCGACGTCCTCGGCGGGCGAGATCAGCAGGTGGGTGCCGATGGCCCGCTGCAGGGAGTTGGCCGACTTGGCGAGGGAGACGGCGTAGGCGGCGCGGCCGTAGGTCGCGAGGTTGTCGGTGCCCAGACCCAGTTCGTTGGTGAACGACATCAGGGGGTTCTGGATCTCGACGTACCCCTCCTCCGTCTGGACGCCCTCCATGGCCTCGCCGTAGGCGTTCTGCCGCAGGGCGGTGAGATTGGGCTCGACCTCACGGATGCGGTCCAGGCGCCGGCGCAGGCTCTCGTCGTCGGGCATCTCGGCGACCCGGCGGTCGAACTCGGCGCGCGCGTCGTCGGTGGCGCGGCGCACCTCGCCGATGACGGGGTCGTCGGCGTTGCCCTCCAGCAGTGGTCGGGCGGTGGTGTCCCGCTCCACGAGGAGGGCGTGGGCGTACTCGGTCGCCGCGCGGGTGAGTTCCGCAACCGATTCCGCGTGCTGCGCGTCCTGCCAGGTGTTGTAGTGCGTGTTCACCCGGAGGCCGGCGAAGAGGAGGGCCACGAGTACGGGGATCAGGAGAATGGCGTTCAGCCGGGTGGCCACCCGCCAGTTCCTGGGGGAGAACCTGCTGCCGGCCTCGTCCCCCACCGGCGCCGGGGGATCGGGCACCGCCAGGGGGACCGGGGCACTCGTCGAGGGCGGGGTGAAATTGCCCCGCCCGACTGCCCGGTCGCCTCCGGACTCCCCCGGTGACGGAGGGGTCGTCTTGCTGCGCCTCACTGGCCTCTCACCTCTCGGCATCGGCCCGGAGGGCCGCGACTACTGCCTGGTTGCTCGGATTCCAGCACGTCACGCCCGCACTTTCCAATCCCCCGGGGGCACCATTACGGCCACTCGCCCGCCCGGGCGATATCGACAAAACCGACAATAGCGCTGAAAAAGGCGCAGCGTTGGATGCGGAGGGGAGCGGGGCGATCGCCGCACGTACACGGGCGACGATGATTGCCTGCCGAACCGTTATCAAGCATGTCGTACGAGAGTGAGCGGTTTCGGCAGGGGTGGTGAAGAACACAGGGAAGTGGGCTCCGCATTCCTCCCGCGGGGAGGAGGGGGCGTCCTCCGGGGCGC
>NZ_VKHS01000435.1 GCF_014141525.1 Streptomyces calidiresistens | reverse complement strand
GGGGAGGAGGGGAGCCCGGGGGCGCCGAAGGACACGGAGGAAGTCGAACAACCCGTCTCCCGGCGTCTGGTGGCCCGGACGATCGCGCGGAGCGCGGCCTGGCGGGAGTACACCGTCCTGGACACCCTCACCACGCTCGCGCTGTCCTCGGTGATCCTCACCCTGCTGCCGATCATGCGGGAGCACCTGGGGATGTCCCCCGCCCGGGCCGCCGGTTTCCTGGCGTTCTCCGCTCTCGGGTCGATCATCGGCGGGCTTCTCGTCGCCCGGGCCGGTACCGACGGCATCCACCCCTCGCTGTCCCGGGCGCCGGTGGTGGCGGCGATCGGGACCGCCGCCATCTCACTGCTGGGTCACCACCCGTGGCTGTTGGCCGTCGGGCTCATCCTCTTCGGGCTCGGCTTCACCGTGTACCTGCGCTCGGCGGGTCTGATCCTCCAACTCCGTGCCCCGTTGCGGCTGCTGGGCACCTGGAGCGGTCTGCTGGACGCGGTGGGGAGGATCTTCTCCGCCGCCGCCATCCTCCTCACCGGCTTGACCTTCGACCTGGTGGGCGGGCTACCCGTCCACCTCGCCTTCGCCGTTCTGCTGCTCCTCACGGCGGTGCGCTGGGCGCGGTTCTCCCGGGTGCACCGTGACGCGTTGGGAAACACCCCCCTCCACCCGGCGGGAGACGACGTCGGGACGCGGTGAGTGCCGGCGCCGTGCCCGGCACCGGACCACCGACGGGCCCCGGGGGGCCGAGTGGTCCGGGGCGGCCGGTGAACGGGCGGCCGCCCGGGTACGGCGGGGGTATGGCGACGATGGAGTGGATCCGGGCGACGGTGCGCGAGTGGCACGACGAGGAGGGGTGGGGGGTGTTGGAGGCCGCCTCCACGCCGGGCGGGTGTTGGGCGCACTATTCGGACATCGAGATGCCCGCCTTCCGCGCGCTCACGGCCGGTCAGGAGGTGGACCTGCTGCCGGAGGAGCCGGGTTTCCTCCAGGACGGGTACCCGTACCGGGCCGTGAAGGTGGTGCCCCGGTGACGGTTCCCCGCCGGGACCGGGTGCACGGGCGATCCGCGCGCCGGGCGTTCGTCCCGGCGCGCGGAGCACACCCGCGCGCCGTCAGGACAGGCGCGGCTCGGGGCTCCGGCTGACCCGGATCTTGGACTGCTTGTGCGGCAGCTTCTCCCAGTCGTCCATGAACCGGGCGTGCAGTCCGTGCCGGCGGGCGAGCGCGACGAGGGTCTCGGTGCGGTAGTAGAAGTCCTCCCGCAGCACCTGGTGCTCCTCGCCCTCGGTGCGGTCGAAGGTGAAGTCGAAGAACCCCTCCGGCTTGAGCACCCGCCCCACGTGGGCCAGGCACTCGTCGATGACCTCGATGGGCGAGTGGGAGAAGACGCTGTGCGCGTGGACCACGTCGAAGTGGTCCGAGGGCAGGAACTCCAGCTTCAGGTCCCGGGTGAGGCTCAGGTGCGGCAGTTTGTCCCGCAGGTCGTATTCGGCCACCGTGCGGTGGGCGTGCAGCAGGATGTCCGGGGAGATGTCGATGCCGTGGTAGTGCCCGGGGTCGAGGTGGGCGATGAACAGCCGCCCGGCCCGCAGGTTCCCGCAGCCGATCTCGAGCATCCGGTGGTGCGACTTCAGGCCGTGGCCGACCAGGTAGTCGTACTGCATCTTCCCCAGGGCCAGCCACCGCTCCCGGTTGGCGCTGCCCACCGCGGCCTCCGGGCTGCGACGCACGTCGGAGGCCATCACCGCGGAGTAGTAGGAGACGTGGTCCGGGTACTTGCGGCGCAGCCAGGCGTCCCGGCCGGCCCGGCGCAGGTGGGGCAGGATCCGACCGGGGTGGCGCAGCGCGTACCCGATCCGGTGCCCCAGGCGCGAGCGGTTGACCACCAGGCGGCGGTGGACCCGGGCGGCGGTACCGGCGACGCCCCGTGCTCTTCCGGGTTCGGACCCGCCGCTCCCGGAACGGGGGTCGTCGGCGGGCCGGCGGGTGGTGGCGGCCATGGCGATTCCCTTCTCGCCGGTGGAGCGGCGGGGTGGGGGCGGACCGAGGGACGCCCGGTGTCCCGGGGTGCGCCCATTGTCACCCTCGAACCCTTTTTCGCACGGAAATGGGGCCCGCTCGGCGTGGTGTCCGGATCCGCCCCCGGTTCCGAACGATCCACGCCGGGCGGGCCCGGCCGTCGAACCCGGCGACCACCACGTCCGTCGGGTCCGACGGGCCGGCCGGGGATCCCGGCCGGCCTCGGAGAGGTCTTTCCTACTCGTGCGGCACGATCACGACGGGGCACCGCGCGTGGTGCAGGGCCGCGTGGACGACCGCGCCCACCCGGGGGGCCAGCGCCCCCAGTCGGCGCCCGCCGCGTCCCAGGACCAGCAGGCGCGCCCCCGCCGCCTCGGCGAGCAGGCCCTCGGCCGCGCCGCCGGCGACCGGTGCGGCGTCCACGGCCACCTGCGGGTACTTCTCCCGCCACGGCGTCAGCGCCGCCTCCAGCCGGCCGGCCGTCTCCTCGCCGTCCGACTCCGTCCCGTCACCGGCCGAACGCCGGGTGTGCACCACCCGCAGCGGCAGCCCGGCCCGGGCGGCCTCGGCGAAGGCGAACTCCAGCACCTCCTCGTCGGGGCGCTCGGGCCGCTTGAGACCGACGCAGATCGGCCGCGCGGTGCCCGGAACCTCGGCGGGGCCCTCCGGTCCGGCGGAGTCGGCGCGGACCACCAGCACCGGGCACTCGGCCCGGGCGACCACGGCGTGGCTGACGGAGCCGAGCAGGAAGCCGGCGATGGTCCCCAGGCCCCGGGCGCCGAGCACCAGCAGGTCGGAGTCCAGGGCGCGGTCCAGCAGCGCGGGCACCGGGCTCTCGGGCGGCGACTCGCGCCGGATCTCCAGCTCCGGGTGGGCCGCGGCGATCGCGTCACCGGTCTCGGTGAGCTTCTCCTCGGCCGTCATCCGCAGGTGCTGGGGGGCGTCCATCGGCGCCTCCCAGGCGCTGATGATGCCCCAGGCGTAGACCAGCCGGAGCGGTACACCGCGGCGGGCGGCGATCTCCGCGCCCCAGGCGGCGGCGGCGCGGCCGGCCTCGGAACCGTCGATGCCGACGGTGATGTATCGGACCATGGCGGCGGTCTCCTCTCCGGGCTCCGGCCCGGGCGGTGTCCCGACCGGTGCCGACGGGTCCGCGGCGGGGCCCCGAACGGTCGGTGGTGCGGGTGGCGCCTCGCTGCGCCGATTTCATTGTGACCCGAGGGGGTGCGCCGCACATCTTCGAAGCGGCCCCCCTCGGGGGCCGTTCGGCCCTCTTTTCCCGGGTTCTCCCCCGGGTTTCCCCCCGGCCTTCCCCGGGCGACGCGGAGGCGTTCGAGGGCACCCGCGCGATTCACCCGATCGGAGGGGGTGGGGTGACCGGGACCGCCGAGCGCTCGTTGATCCTCCGACCGCCGCAACATGCCGCATCACGTTCCGGGGGACCGGAGAGGTGGAGGGTGACCGTGAACGGGAGTTCGCCGGCGCGACCGTCGGAGGTGCCGTGTGCCGAGGGGGTGAGCGTCCGGGTGCACCACTGGGAGGGGTACCGCTGCGAGTCCCGGGTGGTGCGCTCGTCCTCGCCCCGGGTGGCCCCGGTGCTGCTGGTCGGCGGGGCCCTCCAGCGCAAGGAGGACTGGGGTCGGCTGGAGCGGGAACTGCTGCGGCACGCCGACGTGGTGAGCGTGGACCTGCCCGGGTGGGGGGCGGGCGATCCGCTGCCGGAGCGGTTCGGGGTGGACTTCCTCACCGAGGCCCTGCGCCACATGCTGGCCGAGCTGGACCCGGGACCGGTGAACGTGCTGGGCGGCTCCTACGGGACGGCCCCCGCGTACCGGCTGGCCGAGCTGGACCCGAGCCGGGTGGCCCGGCTGGTCCTGGTGGGGACGATGCCCGCCATCCCCGAGCACGCCCGCGGGCTGATCGAGCACACCCTGGAGCTGTTCGCGGCCGGGCGGATGACGGAGTTCGCGCGGGCGGGGGTGGAACTGCTGATGTCGAGCACGCCCGGCGCGGACGTGGCGTGCGGGGCGGCGGTGCGCCGCATCCTGCTGCACCGTTTCGCCCGGATCTCCCCGGAGGAGGGGTTGAAGTACACCGAGAACACCCGGCGCCTGCTGGCGGGGGCGATGCTGGGCGGCGGTGGGGGCCCGCCCCAACCGGTGCTGGTGACCACCGGTGAGCACGACACGTTCACCACCCCGGCGCTGTGCCGGGAGGTGGCGGCCGGGTGCGCGGACAGTTGGTTCGTCGAGGTGGCCCGCGGGGACCACATGCTGCACCTGGAACGCGCCCCGGAACTGGTGGAGCTGGCGGCCCGGTTCTACGCCGGTGAGCCCTTCGCGGAGCTGCCGTTCGTGCGGAGCGCGGAGCGGGTGCGCGGCGCCGTGGCGCTGCCGGCGCCCGGTCGGGCGGGGGCCCGGATCGGGCTCGACCCGGCCGTCGCCCACGGCGGTTGACCGGCGGGTCGGGCCGCCGGCGGAGTCGTCCGGTGGTGCCGCGGATCGGCCGGGGGAATGGCCGGTGGGCGACCTTCCGGGGCCGATGCGTTGCGGGAAGAATGACCGGATCGACCGCCGGTCACCCCGGCGCGTCGATGGTGTTCGCGGGGCCGGCGTCCGGCCCGCCCCGAACGTCCACCCCCGTGATCGGCCCGTCCCATCC
>NZ_VKHS01000434.1 GCF_014141525.1 Streptomyces calidiresistens | reverse complement strand
CCCGGGGGACGGGCGATCAGAGTCGGACGGTGGCGCGGAAGACGGTGGCGGGGCCGGTGAGGCGGATGGCCGGGGCGCCGGCGGGCACGAAGGCCGACTCGCCGCGCCGCAGGGTCAGGGAGGCGCCGGTGTCGTCGGTGAGGGTCGCGGTCCCCTCGGTGCACAGCAGGATCTGCGGTCGGTCCCCCGACGGGGACGGGCCCTCGGCGCCGGGCGCCAGGACGTACCGGGAGAGGCGGAACTCGTCCACGGGGGTCTCGTAGACCTCCTCGCCGTCGGGGCCCGCCTCCGGCCGGAGCACGCCCGGGTCGCCGCTGTCGAAGATCACCACGCGCAGCAGTTCCGGCACGTCGACGTGCTTGGGGGTCAGGCCGCAGCGCAGCACGTTGTCGGAGTTGGCCATCAGCTCCACACCCAGGCCCCCCAGGTAGGCGTGCGGGATGCCGGCCCCCAGGTAGAGGGCCTCGCCGGGCTGGAGGACGACGTGGTTGAGGAGCATCGCGGCGAGCACCCCGGGGTCCCCGGGGTGGTGGTGGGCGATGCCCGCGTAGGCGGCCAGGGCACGGGCGTGCGGACCGCCCTCCGCCGCCAGGCGTTCGGCCGCCGCGGCGGTTTCCCCGACCACGGGGGCGAGCGCCTCGCGGTCGGTGCCCAGCAGGGCGGTGAGGACCTCCCGCAGGGCGTCCGCCTCGGGGGTGGCCCGCAACAGGTCGGCGTAGGGCTTGAGGCCGTCCACGCCCAGGGAGTCGAGGAGATCGGCGGTGTCGGCGGCGGGGCGGAAGCCGCACAGTCCCTCGAAGGGGGTGAGGGCGCAGATCAGTTCGGGCTTGTGGTTGGCGTCCTTGTAGTTGCGGTGCGGGGCGTCGAGGGGGACGCCGGCGGCCTCCTCGGCCTCCCAGCCGGCACGGGCCTGTTCGAGGTCGGGGTGGACCTGGAGGGAGAGCGGCGCGTCGGCGGCGAGGAGCTTGAGGAGGAAGGGCAGGCGGGGGCCGAAGCTCTCGACGGCCCGGGCACCCAGTTCGCCGGCGGGATCGGCGGCGATGACGGCGTGCAGCGGGGTGGGACCGGCTCCCCGGTCGACCAGGGAGGGCGCTCCGGGGTGGGCCCCCATCCACAGTTCCGCCTGCGGTTCACCGGTGGGTTCGGTGCCGAGCAGCTCCGGGATGGCGGTGGTGGAGCCCCAGGCGTAGGGGCGCACGGGATTGGCGAGACGGTCCATGGCGGTGCGGTCCAGGGGTGGGTGCGGACGGGACGGGATCGGCGGCGACACCGCCGGTGAACGGTCGGGCCTCCCCCCGGTCGACGCGGGAGGGTGTGCCCCGGCCCCGGGCCGATGCCCGGGGCCGGGTCATGATCGGCCGCTGGGGGTGAGCGCGAGGTAAACGGCGGTGAAATCGAGGCGGGTCACCAGGTCGACGAGTCGGGGCAGCGGTTCGCCCGGCTCGGGGACGAACTCGGTGATCGGCACCCCGTGCTCACCGGCCAGGGCCCGGGCGGCGGGCAGCGCCGAGGGGACGGCGGTGCCGTCGGCGTCCGCTCCCTCGGCGCCGGGGCCGGCGTCGCTGCCGTTCGGGCCGTTCGGGCCGTTGGGTCCGGCATCGCCGTTCGGGGGCGTGTCGTGGAGCAGCACGACCCTCGGCAGCAGGGACGGCGGCTCGTCCACCCGGTCGCGGAAGAGGTCCTCGGGGTCCGCGCCGGGGCCCCGCCGGCCCCCGGCGAGCACCGGGCCGTGGGCGGCGAGCGCCTCGGGGAGCGGCGCGGCGAGCGCCGGGAGGCCGGGCAGCGCGGCCATCAGATCGACCGCGTGGTCGGCGGCGGCCCGCCCCAGCGGACCCCGGGACCACAGGAGGGGCAGTACCCCGTCGAGTTCACCGGCCAGGACCTTGGCGGGGTTGCGGTCGTAGGCGGAGGCGGGGCCGCAGAGTCCGGCGACGGCGTCGAGGCGGTCGGCGACGGCCGCCTGGATCGCCGGTCCCGCCTCGCACAGGCCCAGGCGGTCGGCGAGCATCAGCGCGGGGGTGACGGCGGACCAGGCCGGGCCCGGCGCGGCGGGGTGGTCGGCGGTCTCCTCCCGGTCCGGGTGGACCAGGGGCAGGCGGGGGCTGTTGCGCCGGGCGGCCAGTTCCGAGAGCGAGGAGCGCACGGGGGCGATCACGGCGGCGGCGCAGCCCCGGCGCCAGGCACGCTCGAAGAGTTCGCCGAGGCCGGGTTCGCTGCCGTCCGGGCCGAGGATCAGGAGCAGGTCCATCGGGCCGACCCACTCCGGCAGCGGCCAGCGCAGGGCGCCGGGGTCGGCCAGCGGGCCGACCGGCTCGACGCGGTGGACCCGCACGGCGGGTTCGACGAGGGCGTTCAGCGTCCGTGCCAGGAGGGGGCCGGCGGGGGCGGGCCCGGCGACGAGGACGGTGCCGGGACGGCCCTGCGGGGAGAGACGGTGGAGGTCGGACTCCTCGGCCGCCCGGGCGGCGACCCGGACCCGGGCGCCGGCACCGGCGAGCGCCCGCAGCAGGCCGCGCAGGTCGGCGCGGGCCAGGGCGTCGGGGGCGTCGAGCATCGATTCGTCGATCATTGGCGGACTCCGATCGCCCGGGGGGTGCGGGGGTCAGGAGGCCTCGCGGGCCTCGGCCTCGTCCACGAGCAGGATGGGGATGCCGTCGCGCACCGGGTAGGCCAGGCGGCAGGTGTCGGAGGTGCAGACGAGGGCTCCCGTGTCCCCCGTGTCCCCGGTGTCCGGCTTCCCGGTGTCCTCCTCCCGCAGCGGTGCGTGGCAGGCGGGGCAGGCGAGGAGGTCGAGCAGTCCGGCGTCAACGAGCGACATGTGGGGTTCCCCGGGGAGGTCGAAACGGTCCGCGACAGGCGGTTATCGGGGTCGGGGGCGGTACCCGGCCCGTGATTCACCCTACCGGCCGGTCGCCCCACCGGCCACGCACGGCGGGGCCGGTGGAGCGGCGCGGCGGCCCCCGGGATGGTGGGGCCCGCCGCGCCGCGTCGACCGGGGTCAGCCGATCCGGATGAGGCCCAGCACCTCGTCGCGCACCTTGGCGACGGTGGCGGCGTCGTCGGCCTCGACGTTCAGCCGCAGCAGCGGCTCGGTGTTGGAGGCGCGGAGGTTGAACCACCAGTCGTCGGCGCTCACGGTCAGGCCGTCCAGCTCGTCCAGCTCCACGCCGGGGCGGTCGCCGTACGCCTCGCGGACGGCGGCCAGGCTCGCCGCCTGGTCCGCGACGGTGCTGTTGATCTCCCCGGAGGCGGGGTACCGGTCGTACTCGGCGACCAGCCCGGACAGCGGCCGGTCCTGTTCGCCGAGGGCGGCCAGCACGTGCAGGGCGGCGAGCATGCCGGTGTCGGCGTTCCAGAAGTCCCGGAAGTAGTAGTGGGCGGAGTGCTCGCCGCCGAAGACGGCGCCGCTGCGGGCCATCTCGGCCTTGATGAAGGAGTGGCCGACCCGGGTGCGCAGGGGCGTGCCGCCGTGCTCGCGGACCACCTCGGCGACGGCCCGGGAGGTGATCAGGTTGTGGATGACCGTCCCGCCGGGGTGCTTGGCCAGTTCCCGGGCGGCGACCAGGGCGGTGACGGCGGAGGGGGAGACGGGCTCGCCCCGCTCGTCGACCACGAAACAGCGGTCGGCGTCGCCGTCGAAGGCCAGGCCGAGGTCGGCGCCGGTCTCCCGCACCCGGGCCTGCAGGTCCACGATGTTGGCGGGGTCCAGGGGGTTGGCCTCGTGGTTGGGGAAGGTGCCGTCCAGCTCGAAGTACAGGGGGTCCAGGGTGATCGGCAGACCCTCCAGGACGGTGGGCACGGTGTGGCCGCCCATGCCGTTGCCCGCGTCCACGACCACCCGCAGCGGGCGGATGCCCTCCAGCGGCACCAGGGTGCGCAGGTGGGCGGCGTAGTCGCGGAGGGTGTCCCGCTCGGTGACACCGCCCTCGGCGACGGCGACGGTCGGGGCGGGCGGGCCCCCGGCGTCGGCCCACTGCTCGACCAGGGCGCGGATCTCGGCCAGGCCGCTGTCCTGCCCGATCGGTGCGGCGCCCGCCCGGCACATCTTGATGCCGTTGTAGCGGGCCGGGTTGTGGCTGGCCGTGAACATCGCGCCGGGCAGCCCCATGGCGCCGCTGGCGTAGTAGAGCTGGTCGGTGGAGCACAGGCCGATGGCGGTCACGTCGGCGCCCCGGCTCGCGGCGCCCTCGGCGAAGGCCCGGGCCAGGCCCGGCGAGGAGGGACGCATGTCGTGGCCGATGACGACGCCGCCGGCGGGGGCGTCCCCGTCCCCGGCGACCTCGGCGAAGGCGGCTCCGAACAGGCGGGCCAGGTCCTCGTCCCACTGGTCCGGGACCACACCCCGTACGTCGTACGCCTTCACGATCTGCGACAGGTCCGGCACAGCTCACCCCTCGTCCTCGATGTGGTTCCCGATGATTCGGCGCGGGGCGTCCCGCCGGTGCGTCGCGGTGCCGGCCCGACCCGGCTCGGCGGCTCCGGGGGGTCGGACGGGCGCGGCGCGGGCGGGCCCCGCCGGCACGGGGCGTCGCTGCCCGGGTGCCCGAACGGTCCGTCGTGCCGGGAACACCCGGTGCGATCGGCTCCGCCAATCTACCGATTGGATGTTACGACCGGGGGGATACGGGCGCATATGCGGACGCCGAAGGTGGGGCCGGCCGGGGATCGCGCCGTCCCGGGTGCCGGGGGGCCGGGCCCGGGG
>NZ_VKHS01000433.1 GCF_014141525.1 Streptomyces calidiresistens | reverse complement strand
GCAGCGTAGGCTGTGTATAAGAGACAGCGTAGGTGGCCCCCTGTAGGCTTTCGGACGCAGGGCGTCCGTGGTGCGCCCGGCCCGGGGCACCGCGCCCCGGGGACCGAACCACCTCGAATGAAGCCGAACGAACCCGACCGAACTCGACTAAAGCCGAACGAAACCGAACGAAACCGAATGAAAAGGTGACGCCCGTGCTCGTGGCCGGATTCCCCGCGGGGGCCTGGGGCACCAACTGCTACCTGGTGGCGCCCGGACCCGGTGAGGAATGCGTGATCATCGATCCGGGCCACCGCGCGGCCGACGGCGTCGCGGAGACGCTCGCCCGCCACCGTCTCAAGCCGGTCGCGGTGATCCTCACCCACGGCCACATCGACCACGTGGCCTCGGTCGTGCCGGTCTGCGGCGCCCACGACGTGCCCGCCTGGATCCACCCGCGGGACCGGTACATGCTCACCGACCCGGAGAAGGCGCTGGGGCGGGCCATCGGCGCCCCCCTGATGGGGGAGCTGACCGTCGGGGAGCCCGACGACCTGCGCGAGCTGACCGACGGGCACGTGCTGGAGTTGGCGGGCATGGAGTTCTCGGTCGCGCACGCACCCGGCCATACCAAGGGGTCGGTGACCTACCGGATGCCCGAGGGACCGGAACTGCCGCCGGTGTTCTTCTCGGGCGACCTGTTGTTCGCCGGCTCCATCGGCCGCACCGACCTCCCGGGCGGCGACCACGGCGAGATGATGGACTCCCTGGCCCGCGTGTGCCTGCCGCTGGCCGACGAGACGGTGGTGCTCTCCGGTCACGGACCGCAGACCACCATCGGCCGCGAGCGGGTCGGCAACCCCTACCTCAGCCGGTTGGCCGCCGGGGCCGGTGACGGGGTTCCCGCCCCGTCGCCCCGTCGCCCCTCGTGAGTCGGCGGGGCACACGCCCGCCGATACCGTCGTCCATGCACGCCCGACGATCACCCGACCCCGCGCCGCGCGAGCGCGCCGGCGCGTCGAGAAGCGGAATCCGGATCCCCCGTGAGCACTTTCAAGGCCCCCAAGGGCACCTACGATCTCCTGCCGCCGGACTCCGAGGAGTTCCTGGCCGTCCGTGAGGCGCTCTCGGCGCCGTTGCGCCGGGCCGGCTACGGCTATGTCGAGACCCCCGGCTTCGAGGACGTGGAACTCTTCGCCCGCGGCGTGGGCGAGTCCACCGACATCGTGACCAAGGAGATGTACACCCTCACCACCAAGGGCGGCAGCCGACTGGCGCTGCGGCCCGAGGGCACGGCCTCGGTCCTGCGGGCCGCGCTGGAGGCGAACCTCCACCGCGCGGGCAACCTGCCCGTCAAGCTGTGGTACTCCGGCTCCTACTACCGCTACGAGCGTCCCCAGAAGGGCCGCTACCGGCACTTCTCGCAGATCGGGGCCGAGGCCATCGGGGCCGAGGACCCGGCTCTGGACGCGGAGCTGATCGTGCTGGCGGTGGACGCCCACCGGGCGCTGGGCCTGCGGGAGGTCCGGCTGTTGCTCAACTCCCTGGGCGACCGGACCTGCCGACCGGTCTACCGGCAGCGCCTCCAGGAGTTCCTGCGCGGTCTCGACCTGGACGAGGAGACCCGGAGGCGGGCGGAGATCAACCCGTTGCGGGTCCTGGACGACAAGCGCCCCGCCGTGCGGGCGCAGCTCACCGACGCGCCCCTGCTGCGGGATCACCTGTGCGACGCCTGCGGCACCTACCACGCCCGGGTCCGCGAGCTGCTGGACGCCGCCGGGGTGACCTACGAGGACGACCCCGCACTGGTGCGCGGTCTCGACTACTACACGAGGACCACCTTCGAATTCGTGCACGACGGCCTGGGGGCCCAGGCGGCGATCGGCGGCGGGGGACGCTACGACGGCCTGTCGGAGATGATCGGTGGCCCCGCGCTGCCCTCGGTCGGCTGGGCGCTGGGGGTGGACCGCACCGTGCTCGCCCTTCGCGCCGAGAGCGTGGCGCCCGCCGTTCCCGCCGCCACCGACGTCTACGCCGTGCCGCTCGGCGAGCAGGCCGCCGCCACGCTGTTCGGCCTGGTCACAGAGTTGCGGCGGGCCGGTGTCGCGGCCGATCTGGCCTATGGCGGGAAGGGTCTGAAGAACGCGATGAAGTCGGCCGGCCGGTCCGGGGCGCGCTGGGCGGTGATCGCCGGGGAGCGGGACCTCGCCGAGGAGATGGTCCAGCTCAAGGACCTCGCCACCGGTGAGCAGGAGGCGGTGGCGCTGAAGGAGGCGGGGGCGGAGATCGTCCGACGGCTGGAAACGGTCGCCCCGATTTCCCCGACCGGGACGGAAAGGTGACGACCCGGGGCACAATGAGGTGCGTGGGATCCGAGGGGGCGGCGGACGGGGTGGTGCCCCGCCGGCCGGGGTCGCGGTGCCGTGTCGCAGGGTGCGAGGCGGTGGGACGGAGCGTCGCGCGGGTGCGGCGGTGAGGGCCGTCCCGGCTCACCGAGGGAACCGAGGACACCGGAGAACATGACGACGACAGCGTCCCTGGACAACGCATCGCCCGCGTCCGACGCCGATCACGGTACCGAGACCGCCTCACCCGACACCGGGGGGGTGGGGGCCGGCCGGGGTTTCTCCCTGCTCCTGGTGATCACCGGCTTCCTGGGCCTGCTGGCCGCCTGGGTGATCACCCTGGACAAGTTCAGCCTGTTGGAGGACCCGGACTTCGTGCCGGCGTGCAGCATCAACCCGGTGCTCTCCTGCGGCAACATCATGGAGAGCCGACAGGCCGAGGTCTTCGGCTTCCCCAACCCGATGCTGGGGATGGTCACCTACGGCATGGTCATCGCCATCGGCATGGGCCTGCTGGCCGGAGCCCGCTACCGCCGTTGGTACTGGCTGGGGCTGCAGGCCGGCACCCTCTTCGGGGTGGCCTTCTGCACCTGGCTGATGTACCAGTCGCTGTACGTCATCGGCGCCCTGTGCCTGTGGTGCTCCCTGGCCTGGGTCGCCACCATCTTCATGTTCTGGTACACCACCGTGCACAACCTGCGGCACCGCCTGCTGCCGGCCCCCGAGGGCCTGCGGCGCGGCCTGATCGAGTTCCACTGGGTGCCGCCGGTGCTGCACGTCGGCGTCATCGGGATGCTCATCCTCACCCGTTGGTGGGACTACTGGATCGGCTGACCGATACGGCACGTCGTCCGCCCCGGGGCCGGGCGTCCCCTCGGGGGTGCCCGGCCCCGTGCGTGCGCCCGGGTAGGCTCGGGTGGGTGGAAGCCGATCTGTTCACCGCCGCGGCCGAGGAACGGCGGGAGAAGGACCCCTCCTCGGTACCGCTGGCGGTCCGGATGCGACCGCGCACCCTCGACGAGGTCGCCGGCCAGCGACACCTGCTCCGCCCCGGGTCCCCGCTCCGCCGCCTGGTGGCGGGCCGGTCCGGCGGGCCGGCCGGGCCCGCCTCGGTCATCCTGTGGGGGCCTCCCGGCACCGGGAAGACCACTCTCGCCTCGATCGTGAGCAACGCCACCGACCGGCGTTTCACCGAGCTGTCGGCGATCAGCGCGGGGGTGCGGGAGGTACGGGCGGTCATCGAGGGCGCCCGCCGGGCGGTGGGGACGCACGGTCGCGAGACCGTGCTCTTCCTGGACGAGATCCACCGTTTCAGCAAGGCGCAGCAGGACTCCCTGCTGCCGGCGGTGGAGAACCGCTGGGTCACGCTCATCGCCGCCACCACCGAGAACCCGCACTTCTCGGTGATCACCCCCCTGCTCTCCCGTTCGCTGCTGCTCACCCTCGAACCGTTGACCGAGGAGGATCTGCGGGAACTGGTGCGGCGGGCGGTGACGGGGGAACGCGGGCTGGGCGGCGCGGTGACCCTCCCCGAGGAGACCGAGCGTCACCTGCTGCGGCTGGCCGGAGGGGACGCCCGGCGGGCCCTCACGGTGCTGGAGGCCGCCGCCGGGGCCACCCTGGAGGAGGGCGCCACGGAGATCACGCCCGCGGTGCTGGAGCGGACGGTGGACCGGGCCGCGGTGGCCTACGACCGGGACGGCGACCAGCACTACGACGTGGCCAGCGCCCTGATCAAGTCGATCCGGGGTTCGGACGCCGACGCCGCCCTGCACTGGCTGGCCCGCATGGTCGAGGCCGGGGAGGACCCCCGGTTCATCGCCCGGCGTCTGATGATCGCCGCGAGCGAGGACATCGGCCTGGCCGATCCGCAGGCCCTGCCCACGGCGGTGGCCGCCGCGCAGGCGGTGGCGATGATCGGCTTCCCCGAGGCCCGGATCATCCTGTCCCAGGCGGTGCTGGCGCTCGCCCTGGCGCCGAAGTCCAACAGCGCGATCCTGGCGATCGACGAGGCGCTCGGGGACGTCCGGGCCGGACGCACCGGACCGGTCCCGGCCCACCTGCGGGACAGCCACTACGCGGGGGCGCGGTCGCTGGGACACGGCGCCTCCTACGTCTACCCCCACGACCTGCCCGGCGGCATCGCCGCCCAGCAGTACGCGCCCGACGCGGCCCGGGGGCGGCGCTACTACCGGCCCGGTCGGCACGGGGCGGAGGCCCGGTACGCGGAGGTCTCCGAGCGGGTGCGGGCCCGACTGGCGGGGGAACGGCCCGTGCCGCCGCAGGCGGGGGAGACCGCCCCGACCGGCCCCGGGACGGGGCGTCCCGACGCGGGGAACGCCCGGCCGGGGGAGACGCCCGGGGACGCCGGGGCACGGG
>NZ_VKHS01000432.1 GCF_014141525.1 Streptomyces calidiresistens | reverse complement strand
CTCGTGGGCTCAGAGATGTGTATCAGAGACAGCGTATGCTCGGGGGATGACCACGAGCGCGCACCGCCCCGGGGCCACCGCCATGCGACGCGCGTTGCGTCGTGCCGAGAACGGCGTGACCCTCGACGCCACCGAGGCCGCCATCCTGCTCACGGCCCGCGACACCGACCTGGAACGACTGTGCTCGGTCGCCTCCCGGATCAGGGACG
Source organism: Streptomyces calidiresistens (assembly GCF_014141525.1). GTDB lineage: Bacteria > Actinomycetota > Actinomycetes > Streptomycetales > Streptomycetaceae > Streptomyces > Streptomyces calidiresistens. The sequence goes on along the minus strand of NZ_VKHS01000432.1, from coordinate 4,448 downwards.
CCGGCCTGGAGGCGGCGGGCCGACCCGGCGTGATCACCTTCTCCAAGAAGGTCTTCATCCCCCTCACCCGGCTGTGCCGGGACCGCTGTCACTACTGCACCTTCGTCACCGTTCCCGGCAAGCTGCGCCGGGCCGGTCACCAGCCCTACCTGACCCCCGACGAGGTGCTGGACATCGCCCGCCGCGGCGCCGAACAGGGCTGCAAGGAGGCGCTGTTCACCCTGGGCGACCGGCCCGAGGACCGATGGCCCGAGGCCCGCGAGTGGCTCGACGCGCACGGCTACGACGACACCCTCGCCTACGTGCGGGCCATGGCCATCCGGGTCCTGGAGGAGACCGGCCTGCTGCCCCACCTCAACCCCGGGGTGCTGGGCTGGGCCGACTTCCAGCGGCTCAAGCCGGTGGCGCCCTCGATGGGCATGATGCTGGAGACCACCGCCGAGCGACTGTGGTCCGAGCCCGGCGGGCCCCACCACGGCTCCCCCGACAAGGAGCCCGCCGTGCGACTGCGGGTGCTGGAGGACGCCGGACGGTCGGCCGTCCCCTTCACCACCGGTCTGCTGATCGGCATAGGGGAGACCGTCGGGGAACGGGCCGAGTCCCTCTTCGCGCTGCGCCGGGTGGCCCGCGCCCACCGGGGCGTGCAGGAGGTCATCGTCCAGAACTTCCGGGCCAAACCGGACACCGCCATGCGGGGCGTTCCCGACGCCGAACTGTCCGAGTTGGCCGCGGCGATCGCCGTGACCCGGCTGCTGCTGGGGCCCGACGCCCGCATCCAGGCCCCGCCGAACCTCGCCGACGAGCAGTACGCCCTGCTGCTGGCCGCCGGGATCGACGACTGGGGCGGCGTCTCCCCGCTCACCCCCGACCACGTCAACCCCGAGCGGCCCTGGCCGCACATCGACGAGCTGGCCCGGCGCACCGCCGACGCCGGTTTCGTGCTGCGCGAACGCCTCACCGTCTACCCGGAGTTCATCCGGCGCGGCGAGCCCTGGCTGGACCCCCGGGTGCTGCCGCACGTCACCGCGCTCGCCGATCCGGAGACCGGTCTCGCCGACGAGTCGGCCCGTCCCGTGGGACGTCCCTGGCAGGAGCCGGACCGCCCGCTGACCGCGTCGGGCCGCACCGACCTGCACCGCACCATCGACACCGAGGGCCGCACCGGTGACCGTCGGGCCGACTTCGACGAGGTCTACGGCGACTGGGAGGAACTGCGCCGCAGCGCCGCCCCCGGCATGGTCCCCGAGCGGGTGGAGGGCGACCTGCGCGCCGCGCTGTCCACCGCCGCCGACGACCCCACCGCGCTGACCGACGAGCAGGCCCTGGCGCTGCTGCACGCCGACGGCCCGGCCCTGGACGCGCTGTGCCGGATCGCGGACGACCTGAGGCGCGACACCGTCGGCGACGAGGTGACCCTCGTCGTCACCCGCAACATCAACTTCACCAACGTCTGCTACACCGGATGCCGGTTCTGCGCCTTCGCCCAGCGGCGCACCGACGCCGACGCCTACACGCTCTCCCTGGAGCAGGTCGCCGAGCGGGCCGCCGGCGCCTGGGAGGTGGGCGCGGTGGAGGTGTGCATGCAGGGCGGCATCCACCCCGACCTGCCGGGCACCGCCTACTTCGACCTGGTGCGGGCCGTGAAGGAGCGGGTGCCGGACATCCACGTGCACGCCTTCTCGCCCATGGAGGTGGTCAACGGCGCCTCCCGGACCGGCCTGTCGATCCGCGAGTGGCTGATCGCGGCCCGTGAGGCGGGGCTGGACTCCATCCCCGGTACCGCCGCCGAGATCCTGGACGACGAGGTCCGGTGGATCCTCACCAAGGGCAAGCTGCCCGCCGCCACCTGGATCGAGGTCGTCTCCACCGCCCACGAGGTGGGACTGCGCTCCTCCTCCACGATGATGTACGGCCACGTGGACCAACCCCGGCACTGGCTGGGGCACCTGCGCACCCTGGCGGCGGTGCAGCGGGCGAACGAGGAGAAGGGTGTGGCGGGCTTCACCGAGTTCGTGACCCTGCCCTTCATCCACACCAACGCACCGGTCTACCTGGCCGGCATCGCCCGCCCGGGGCCGTCCCCGCGCGACAACCTGGCGGTCACCGCCATGGCGCGGCTGCTGCTGCATCCGCACATCACCAACATCCAGACCAGTTGGGTCAAGCTCGGTGCCGAGGGCGCGGCGCGGATGCTCCGCTCGGGCGCCAACGACCTGGGCGGCACGTTGATGGAGGAGACCATCTCCCGGATGGCGGGCTCCCGGTACGGCTCCCACCGCTCGGTGGCGGACCTGCGGGCCATCGCGGAGGCGGCCGGCCGGCCCTCCCGGTTGCGGACCACCGACTACGGGCCGGTGCCCGAGGAGCGACGGCTGCGGGCCCTGGAACAGGACGGTCGGCTGCCGGAGCTGCTGCCCCTGGTGGACTGAGCCCGCCCCGCCCGCCGGCCGGCCCGTTCCGGCCCTTCCGCCCGGGCCCGGCCCTCCGGTTCGCCCGGTCCGCTCCCCGCCGGGGACCGGGCCGGGTGTGACCGGTTCCACACCGCGGTGTCGAGGCACTCCTGACGGACGGCGCCGGCTCCCCTACCCTGCCGGAGGGGCTCGTCCGTCACCGACGGCCGGCCCCGGCGCGGCACACCCGGGAGGGCCGGACGGCCGGCCCGGGGAGCCGGGGCACCGGAAGAAGGGGCACGACCGGCTCGGCGGACGGGGAACGGACGGGGAGGGGTGCCGATGACCGCGGTGACGGCGACCGGCGGCGGTCCGTGGGGGCGGGCCGAACAGCAGGATTTCCGCAGCCGGGTGCGCGGTTGCCTGCTCGGCGGCGCGATAGGCGACGCGCTGGGGGCGGGCATCGAGTTCGACTCCCTGGAGGCCATCCGTGAGCGGTACGGCCCGCACGGGGTCACCGACTACGTCCCCGCCTACGGCCGTTTGGGCGCGGTCACCGACGACACCCAGATGACCCTCTTCACGGTGGACGGGCTGATCCGCGCGCACGTCCGCCGCGACAGCGGCGTGTGGCACCCGCCCAGCGACGTGCACGCCGCCCACCTGCGCTGGTACCGCACCCAGCGCGACTGGGGGCCGGACGAGCGCCGGCCCGGGGACGGCTGGTTGGCCCGCCAGGAGTGGCTCTACGCCCGGCGCGAGCCCGGCCGGGCCTGCCTGTCGGGCCTCGGCGACGCCCGCATGGGCACCCCGGAGCACCCCAAGAACCCGAACTCCAAGGGGTGCGGCACCGTCATGCGGTCGGCGCCGTACGGGCTGCTGGTCGGCTGGGACCCGCACCTGGTGCTGCAACTCGCCGTGGAGTGCGCGGCCCACACCCACGGCCACCCCACCGCCGGGTTGGCGGCGGGGGCGCTGGCGGTGATCGTGCACGCCGTCGTGCGCGGCGACGGGCTGGACGCCGCCGTGCAGAAGGCGCTGGCCCACCTCGCGGTGCGGCCCGACCACGAGGAGACCACCGACGCCCTGCAACGCGCCCTGGGGGCGGTTCGCCGGGGGATGCCGGGGCCCGAGCGGGTGGAGGCGCTGGGGGAGGGCTGGACCGCCGAGGAGGCCCTGTCGATCGGGGTCTACTGCGCGCTGGTGGCGGAGAACACCCGGCACGGCCTGCTGCTGGCGGTCAACCACGGCGGGGACTCCGACTCCACCGGCTCGATATGCGGCAACCTGTTGGGCGCCCTGCACGGCGAGACGGTGCTGCCCCCCGACTGGGTGGCGGGCGTCGAGGGTCGCGCGACCATCCTGGAACTCGCGGACGACTTCGCGATGGAGATGACCCAGGGCCCCGCACTGCACCGACCGGGGGACACCGGGGGTGTGTGGGCGGCCCGCTACCCGATCGGGTGAGCCGGTCGGCCGCGCCGACGGGGCCCGGGGGGGAGCGCCCGTGCCGGTGGGACCCCGGGGCCCGTCGGTCCCGGGGGCCGGAGGGGTCAGTCGCGGTCCGGGGCGCCGGGCGTGCCGGCCCCGGGCACCGTGTCCACGAACGCCGTCCAGGAGGCGGCGGGGAACGCCAGGCGCGGGCCCCCGGGCGTCTTGGAGTCCCGGACCAGGAGGGCGCTGGTGGCGGGGGAGAGCACCTCCACGCACGCGCCGTTGCCCCCCGAGTGGGAGGACTTGATCCATCGACGAGTCGGATCCTGCCGACCCTGCTGACCCTGCTGAATCGCCATGAGGTATTGCGGCCCTTTCCGTGCACCGGCGCCCGCCTTGCTGCGACGCCTGGGAGGGAAGGTAATGGGCCCCGGGGGGATTCGAGCAAACGTTTCACACGAATGAATGGCAGATTCGGCATATGCCTGCGGAACGTCCGTGGGCGTGTGTAGGGTTCGGCGGGCTTTTTCCCCCGACCGAAATCGATCACACGGGCGGGCATCGAGTCGGTGTTCCCGGTCGCCCCCTCCGTCGCCTCCTCCGTCACCCCCTCCGGGCCCGCCC
>NZ_VKHS01000431.1 GCF_014141525.1 Streptomyces calidiresistens | reverse complement strand
CGACTCCCCACCCCGCCGTGCCCACCGCGGGCTCCCGCCCCGGCGGCGGGAAGAGCGGAGGGCCCGGTAGCGTTGTGCGGCGCAGGCGTCGGCCACGACGAGCCGGGTCGTGACCCCGGCCGACCGGACGCCCCGGAGGCGAATCATGACCACCCGTCGCACCCCCCTGCCGGGCGTGGGCGTGCAGTACGACCTGCTCACCCGGGCCGGCCGCCACATCGCCGTCGTCGTGCACGACGACGGCCGGCGGTTCATCGGCTTCTACTCGCCGGACGACCCGGACGCCTGCCAGGCCACGGTCCCGCTGGAGCGCGAGGAGGCCGCCCGGCTGGCCGAGCTGATGGCGCCCGGCCACGCCGACGGGGCTGGCCTGCTGCCCACCGAGCCCGGCGTGGACCTGGTCACCGAGCGGATACCGGTGGGCGGGGACTCCCCCTACAGCGGCCGTCCGCTGGGCGCCACCCGGGCCCGCACGCGGACCGGTGCCTCGATCGTGGCGGTGCTGCGCCGCACCGGGGCCCACCCCTCCCCCGGTCCGGACTTCCGCCTGGAGGCCGGGGACACCCTGGTGGCCGTGGGCACCCGCGAGGGCGTCGGCGACCTGAGCGACCTGATCTCCGGAGGCTGACCGCATGCACGTCACGGTGTCGACCGCCGGCCCCCTCACGATCGCCTCCGGGACCGGATCCGGGTCCGCGACCGACACCGTGATGCTCATCGAGCTGGGCGCGGTCGTGTTGGGCCTGGGCCTGGCGGGTCGCCTCGCCGGGCGACTGGGCCTGTCCCCGATCCCGCTCTACCTGCTCGGCGGGTTGGCCTTCGGCGTCGGGGGGCTGTTGCCGCTGAGCGCCAGCGAGGACTTCTTCCACGTGGGCGCCGAGATCGGCGTCATCCTGCTGCTGCTCATGCTGGGGCTGGAGTACAGCGCCTCGGAGCTGGTGGACAACCTCCGCAGACAGTACCCCTCCGGCCTGGTGGACTTCGTGCTCAACGCGCTGCCGGGAGCGGTGGCCGCGCTGCTGCTGGGCTGGGGGCCGGTGGGGGCGATCGCCCTGGCCGGCGTCACCTGGATCTCCTCCTCCGGGGTGATCTCCAAGATCCTCACCGACCTCAAACGCCTGGGCAACCGTGAGACGCCCGTGGTGCTGAGCGTGCTGGTGATGGAGGACCTGGCCATGGCGGCCTACCTGCCGCTGCTGACCGCCACGCTGGCGGGGCTGGGGCTGGCCGGGGCGAGCGTGACCCTGCTGGTGGCCCTGGGCACCGCCGGCGGTGTGCTGTACCTGGCACTGCGGCACGGCCGGATCATCAGCCGCGCGGTGGCCTCCGACAACCCGGAGATGCTCCTGCTGGTGGTCCTCGGACTCACCCTGCTGGTGGCCGGGGTCGCCGAGCGGGTGCAGGTCTCCGCGGCGGTCGGGGCGTTCCTGGTGGGCATCGCGCTCTCCGGGGAGGTCGCGCACCGGGCCCGGGGGTTGATGACACCGCTGCGGGACCTGTTCGCCGCCGTCTTCTTCGTCTTCTTCGGGCTGTCCACCGACCCCGGGGAGATCCCGGCGGTCCTGGTCCCGGCGCTGCTGCTGGCCCTGGTCAGCACCCTCACGAAGCTCGTCACCGGCTGGTACGCCGCCGGGCGGGCCGGCATAGGGCCGCGCGGCCGGATACGGGCCGGCGGCGCCCTGGTGGCACGCGGCGAGTTCTCCATCGTCATCGCGGGGCTGGCCACCGGGGTGGAACCGCGCATCGCGCCGCTGGCGACGGCGTACGTGCTCATCATGGTGATCCTCGGCACCTTCACCGCGCGCTACGCCGAGCCGGCGGCGACGCGGTTGCTGCCGCGGGTCTTCGGCGGCCCGGCCGGGCCGGCCGGCCGCACCGCCCCCGCCGTGGTGCCGGGGCCCGGCGAGGTCGCCGCCGGCGTCGCCCCGGCCCCCTTCCCCGGGGGAGGGGAGCCCCTCGGGGGGCACCCGCACGAGCCCGGACCGGTGTCCGACACCGCCCGGGCGGGCGTCCGCGGCGCCGAGGGCGGAGGTCACGGGCGCCCCGACGGGGACCGCGATGGTGCATGATCGGTGCCATGGGCAGTGGCACGCGGATCGTCGCCGGCCTGGACAGTTCGTCCGGCTGGACCAGCATCGTCGTCTGTGACGCCGAGACGGGGGAGGTGCTGCGGCACGGACACGCCGAGCACCCCACCACAGGGCAGGCTCCTCCCGAGTCCTGGCTCCTCTCCTTGGGGGAGGCCGCCGGTGGCGGCATTCTGGAAGACGTGTCGGCCATCGGCGTGGCCGCCCGCCAGCAGGCGGTGGTGGCGCTGGACGGCGCCCGGAACCCGGTGTGTCCCGCGCTCTCGGAGGAGCAGCGGATGCAGGGCGCGGCGGTCGATCTGATCGACGCGCTGGGCGGCACGGCGGCGTGGACCGGCGCGGTGGGGGCCGTTCCGCAGACGGGGCATCCGGTGGCGCAGTTGGCGTGGCTGGCCCGCGCCGAGCCGGAACTCGCCCGGCGCACCGCCGCGGTGCTCCAGCCGCAGGACTGGCTGGTGTGGCAGTTGCTGGGTCGTCCGGAGCGGTTCACCACCGACCGGGGCGGGGCCTCGGGCACCGGCTACTGGTCGCCGACCGAGGAGCGCTGGCGGCCCGACCTGCTGGAACTGGCGCTGGGCCGTCCCGCCGAACTGCCCACCGTGCTCGGCCCGGCCGAGGCGGCCGGGCGCACCCCCGAGGGGTTGCTGATCTCCGCCGGGACCGGCGAGACCATGGCCGCCGCGCTGGGGCTGGGGCTGGGGTCGGGCGACGCGGTGATCTCCCTGGGTGCCTCCGCCTCCATCTGCGCGGTGCACGGCACGGCGGTCCCGGACCCGGCGGGGCTGATCACCTCCTACGCCGACGCCACCGGGCTGCACCTGCCGGTGGTGCGCACGCTCAACGCCAACCGGGTGCTGCGCGGCACCTCGGACCTGCTGGGCCGCTCCCCGGAGGAGTTGTCCGCGTTGGCGCTGGCCTCGACCCCGGGCGCCCACGGGCTGGTGATGCTGCCGTACCTGGCGGGCGAGCGGGTCCCGGCGCTGCCGCACACGGCGGGGACGCTGGCCGGGTTGCGGCGGGAGAGCATGCGGCCCGAGCACCTGGCACGGGCCGCCTTCGAGGGAATGCTGTGCGGGGTGGCGGACGCCGCCGGGGTGCTGCGCGCGCGGGGGGTGCGGATCGGCCGGGTCTTCCTCCTGGGGCCGATGGCCCACCTGCCCGCCGTACGGGCGCTGGCCCCGGGGCTGCTGGAGGCGGAGGTGGTGGTGCCCGAACCCGCCGACTGGGCGGCGCTCGGCGCGGCCCGCCAGGCGGCGTGGGCGCTGGTGGCCTCGGAGAATCCCCCCTCGGCGGCCGAACCACCGACCTGGCCCTCGCCCCGGGGCGAGACGCTGCGCCCCGACGAGGAGGCCCTGGCGGTGGGACGGGCGGTGCGGCAGCAGTTCACGACCGTCCGCGAGGAGCGCCACCCCGGGGCGCTGGGCCCGCAGGGGGACTGAACGGGCCGCGCGGTGAGGGGCGCGCCGCCCCTCACCGGGTCGGGCCGCCGGTTCCCCGCCCCGGGGAGGCGGGCGGGGAACCGGCGGCGGCACCGGCCGTCCCGGGGTCCGGGCCCCGGGACGGGATGTCCGACCCGGCTCCGTACGGCTCCGTACCGTGCCGGTCCGCGTCAGTCGAGGTAGCCGCGCAACTGACCGGCGTAGGTGTGGGTGCGGAGCTTGTGGAGCGTCTTGTGCTCGATCTGCCGGATCCGCTCCCGGGTCACCCCGAACAGCTGCCCGATCTCCTCGAGTGTGCGGGGGCGCCCGTCCGACAGGCCGTAGCGCAGTTCCACCACCCGGCGCTCGCGGTCGCCCAGGGTGGAGAGCACGGCGTGCAACTGTTCGCGCAACAGCAGCAGGGTGGCGGACTCGGCCGGGCCGGGCAGGTCGGCGTCCTCGATGAGGTCACCGAAGTGGATGTCCTCCTCGTCGCCCACCGGGGCCTGCAGGGAGACCGGGTCCCGGGCGAGGTTGAGGATCTCCCCCACCCGCTCGGGGGTGAGGTCGAGGCGGGTGGCGACCTCCTCCACGGTGGGCTCCACACCGCGTTCCTGGAGCATGGCGCGCTGGGTGCGCACCACCCGGTTGATCAGTTCCACCACGTGCACCGGGACCCGGATGGTCCGCGCCTGGTCGGCGATGGCCCGGGACATGGCCTGCCGGATCCACCAGGTCGCGTAGGTGGAGAACTTGAAGCCCCGGGCGTAGTCGAATTTCTCGACCGCCCTGATCAATCCGAGGTTGCCCTCCTGCACCAGGTCGAGCATGGTCAGGCCCCGGCCTGGATAGCGCTTGGCGACGGAGACGACCAGCCGCAGGTTGGCCTCGATGAGCCGCCGTTTGGCGAGCCGACCGCGCACCACCAACCGGTCGAGGTCCAGGGCGAGTCGGGCGTCGAGGGGGCCCGCGGTGTCCAGCCTGTGCTCGGCGAGCACCCCCGCCTCGATGCGGCGGGCCAACTCGACCTCGTCGGCGGCGGTGAGCAGGGGTATCCGTCCGATCTCCCGCAGGTACTGGCGGAAGAGGTCACCGGTGGGAGCGGGGCCGTCGTCGGCGGCGGGGGGACCGTCGTCCCCCGCGCCGTCGGGACCTTTCGCCGGTTCGTCGAGGGGGTCGTCGGCCGGGGGTGGGGACGAC
>NZ_VKHS01000430.1 GCF_014141525.1 Streptomyces calidiresistens | reverse complement strand
GGGACGGTGGGTGCTCAGGGGCGGGGATCGGCCGGATGCCGGGCGAACAGGGGCAGCACGGGTCGGCCGGCCGGGGCGGCGGGACCGTTCGGCGCCGCCGCCCCGGCCGCCGTCGCCGACGCGGTCGCCAGGTGCTCCTCGCAGAGGCCGACCAGGACCTCGTAGGCGGCCTTGCCCATCAACTCGGTGAGTTCCGGGCGGTAGGAGAGGTACACCGGCTCGGCGGCACCGTGCGCGGCGGGGGCACCGGTGCACCACCAGTGCAGATCGTGACCGCCCGGGCCCCAACCGCGGCGGTCGTACTCCCCGATGGTCACGTGCAGCCGCTCCTCGCCGTCGGGCTCCTCGATCCACTCGTAGGAGCGACGGATGGGCAGTTGCCAGCAGACGTCCGGTTTGGTCTCCAGCGGTTCGCGTCCCTCGGCGAGGGCGAGGGTGTGCAGGGCGCAGCCCTCGCCGCCGGCGAAGCCGGGGCGGTTGAGGAAGACGCAGGCGCCGGCGACGCGGCGGGTGCGGAGGTCGCCGTCCTCGTCGCTCTCGGTCCAGCCGGCCGCCGAGGTGCCGGTGCCGTGGAACTGCCAGGTCTCCGGGGTGAGCCGGGTCATGTGGCCGGCCACCCGCTCGCGGTCCTCGTCGTCGGTGAAGTGGGCGCCCAGGGTGCAGCAGCCGTCGCTCGCCCGTCCGGCGGCGATCCCCTGGCAGCCGCGGCCGAAGACGCAGTTCCAGCGCGAGGTGAGCCAGGTCAGGTCGCAGTGGAAGATCTGGTCGGGGTCCTCCGGGTCGGGGAACGCGACGCTCAGCCGGGGGAAGTCCAGCGCCACCTCGTCCCCGCGCCGCCGGCGCCGGGCGCCGTCCATCGGCCTGACCGGTTTTCCGGGTTTTCCGGGTTTCCCGGGTTCCCCGGTCACGTCCGACTTCGCCCGATTTCTCGTTGCCACCACGTCAGGGTACCCACGCGGGTAGCGTTGACCGTCATGAGACTCGGAGTACTGGACGTCGGATCGAACACGGTCCACCTGCTGGTCGTGGACGCGCATCCGGGGGCGCGGCCCATGCCGGCACGGTCCCACAAGGCGGAACTGCGGCTCGCCGAGCTGCTGGACGCCGACGGCTCGATCGGGGTCGACGGGGTGGAGCGGCTCGTCCGGACCGTGCGCGCCGCGCTGGACGTGGCGGAGGATCACGGCGTCGCCGAGTTGCTGCCCTTCGCCACCTCCGCCGTGCGCGAGGCCACGAACGCGGACCGGGTGCTGGCCCGGGTGGCGGAGGAGACGGGTGTCGAGCTGCGGGTCCTGTCCGGGGAGGACGAGGCGCGACTCACCTTCCTCGCCGCCCGTCGCTGGCTGGGCTGGTCCTCGGGTCGGCTGCTGCTGTTCGACATCGGCGGCGGTTCCCTGGAGATCGCCTTCGGTACGGACGAGGCGCCGGATGTCGCGGTCTCGCTGCCGCTGGGCGCGGGGCGGCTGACCGCCGCCCATCTGCCGGGGGACCCTCCCGGCGAGGGGGACATCCGGGCGCTGCGGCGCGAGGTGCGCAACCGGATCGCCGAGGTGGTGGGCGAGTTCAACCGGTACGGCAAAGCGGATCGCGTCGTGGCCACCTCCAAGACCTTCAAGCAGTTGGCCCGGTTGACGGGGGCCGCGCCCTCCGCCGAGGGGCAGTACGTGCCGCGCCGGCTGGACCTGGAGGACCTGCGGGTGTGGGGGCGGAAGCTGTCGTTGATGCGGACCGCCGAACGGGCCCAGTTGCCGGGGGTCTCGGAGGGGCGGGCCCGGCAGCTGCCGGCCGGGGCGCTGGTGGCGGAGGCGGCGATGGACCTGTTCGGCGTGCGGTCGCTGGAGATATGTCCGTGGGCGCTGCGCGAGGGGGTCATCCTGCGGCGGCTGGACCGGATGCGGGGCGACTGAGCGGGGGCCCGGGCGACCGCCGCGCCACCCGGCGCGGCGGGCTCCGGTGGGTCGTGACGCGCGGTGTGCGCGGGGGTGTTCGTCCACCCGCCGGACGCCGGGATGTTTCGCCCCGCTTCGCGGCTGTTCCGGAGGGTGTGCCGGGGGCCCGTACTCTTGAGCCCGTGGTGGAACAGTCTCCGATCGGCGTCCCGGTCGCGAAGGTCGCGCTCTCGACGGCCTCGGTGTATCCGTTGGACACGGCGGCGGCGTTCGCGATCGCCGCGCGGTTGGGCTACGACGGCGTCGAGGTCATGGTGTGGACGGACCCGATCAGCCAGGACCCCGACGCGCTGCGCGCCCTCTCCGATCGGTACGGGGTACCGATCCTGGCGGTGCACGCCCCCTGTCTGCTGATCACCCGGGGGGTGTGGACGACCGACCCCTGGGAGAAGTTGCAACGCTCCCGGCGCGCGGCGGAACGGCTGGGCGCCTCCACCGTGGTGGTGCACCCCCCGTTCCGGTGGCAGCGTTCCTACGCGCGGGCCTTCGTGGAGGGGATCCGGCGCATGGAGTCGGAGACCGAGGTGCGCTTCGCGGTGGAGAACATGTACCCGTGGCGGTACCGCGAGCGCGGGGTGCAGGCGTACGCGCCGGGGTGGGATCCCACCGAGGAGGACTACCGGCACTTCACGCTCGACCTCTCGCACACCGCCTCCTCGCGCAGTGACGCCCTGGCGATGGCGAAGCGGATGGGGGAGCGCCTGTCCCACGTGCACATCGCGGACGGAACGGCTTCGGGGACGGACGAGCACCTGGTGCCCGGGCGCGGAACCCAGCCCTGTGCCGAGATCCTGGCCGGCCTCACCCGCTCGGGGTTCGACGGCACGGTGGTGGCGGAGATCAACACCAGGCGGGCGATGAGCGGGACGGAACGGGAGAAGGACCTGGCCGAGGCGCTGGAGTTCACCCGCAGGCACCTGATCCCCGAGGGACCGGGGGACGCCGGACACCCCGACCGGGCCGGGCACCCCGGTGACCCCGACCCCGACGTGCCGGGGACGCGACGGCCGGGCGGCTGAACCGGCGCGGCCCCTCCCGTCAGTCCGGTTCGGGATCGGGCTCCGGGCCGGGCCCGGGGTCCGGCTCGCCCGGGGGTTCCGGGTCCGGATCGGGCCCCGGCCCCGGGTCGGGCGGGGGCGAGGGCGAGGGCGCCCGGCCCGTACCCTCCACGGTGACCACGCTGCCGGTGGGCTGCACCCGGATCCGGGCCGACCAGGCGCCGCGCGGCTCCCGGTCGGGGTCCACGGTCACCCGGATCGTGACCCGCTCCCCCGGTCGCAGGGTGCCGGAGGATCGGTCCAGGCTCAGCCAGCCGGCCTGCGTGGACAGCGACCAGTGCACCTCCGCGTCACCGATGGCGGTGAGGACGATCACCGTCTCGGCGCCGCCGCGCCCGGTGCCGGACATCGCCTCGACGGAGAGCCGGGGGGCGCCCGACGGTCGTTCGCCGCCGCTCCCGGGGTCCGGGCCGGGCCCGTCGGGGTCACCGGCGCGGTCCCGGTCGCGCGTCCGGTCCCCGTCCGGGCCCTCGGGGTCCCGCTCGTCCCGGGCGTCGGAACGGTCCCGCCGGTCGTCCTCCGCCTCCCCCTCGGCCGGATCGGTCCCCGGCCGGTCCGTGTCGCCCGCCCCGCGTCCGCCGGCGGGGTCGGCCCGACCGGCGTTCTCGTAGGGGTGGCCGCCGGCGCCGGGGGTCTCCCCCGCCCGGTCCCGTTCGGTGACGGCCGCGCCGTCGCCCCCGCTCCCCTCGCCGGTCGGTGTGGCACCGCGATGGGCGGCGAGCACGGCCAGCGCCGGGGCGGCCAGGACGGTCGCGACGACGGTGGTGGTCAGGACGCGGCTGCGCAGCCGCTCCCGGCGGGCCACCCGGTCGCGCTCGTCCAGGGGGAACCCGGCGCGGTCCAGTCGCGGGAGCCGGCGGGCCCGGGCCCGCCGGGCGGCGAGACGGGCGGTCTGGACGGCGGGACGGGGCGCGGTGAGCACCGCCAGTCGGGAGGGGCCGACCGGGTCGGTGCCCGGCCAGCCCGCGCCGCCGGCGGAGACGGCCCGCTGGGCGATCCGGCGGCAGGTGGGGCATTCGTCGGTGTGGCGCAGCAACTCGCCGCGCAGGGCGGGGGACACCAGCAGGTGCTCGTGTCCGGTGAGGCCGGTGAGGCCCGCCACGGCGGGGCACGCCCCGGCCCGGGCGGCGGCCAGCGCGCCGCGGGTGCGCTCGACCTCGCAGGCGGCGGTGGTCAGCAGGGAGCGGGTGGCGCCGACCGGGCGGCGGAGGACGGCCGCCACCTCGGCGGTGTCGAGGCGGTGGCGAACCGCCAGTTCCAGGGCCTCGCGCTGTTCGGCGCCGGCGCCGGCGGCCTCGGGCCAGGCGAGCGCGGCCAGTTCGCCGCGGCGCCGGTCGGCGTCGGGGCCCCCGGCGCTGGGGGCGGGCGGGGCCGCGCCGGCAGCCCGCCGTGCGGTGAGCCGGCGCAGGCAGGCCCACCGCGCCAGGGCGTAGAGCCAGGCGCGGTGCAGCTCCGGCTCGGCGGGGCGACGGCCGTGGCGGTGGCGCTGCTCGGCGGCGGCCAGCGCCTCCCCGAGCGCGGCGGTGGCGGCGTCGTGTTCGCACATCACCGACAGGCAGTAGGTGAACAGGCCGTCGAGGTGGGCGTCCTCCCAGGGCACGGGGGTGTCGGTGCCCGGGGCCGTCCCGGGGGTCGGGCGCGCCCGCCGGTGCTCCGGGCGGCCGGGGCCGGGCAGGTGGGAGGTGTGCAGGGCCCGGGTGGGCCCGGGG
>NZ_VKHS01000043.1 GCF_014141525.1 Streptomyces calidiresistens | reverse complement strand
GACGCCGGGAGTCCGGCGGCGGGTGGGACACCGGCCGCCGGACTCCCGGCGTCGGCCTCCGCGTCGCCGGCCCCGGGATCGCCGGCCCCGGGATCGCCGGCCCCGGGATCGGTGTCCGCCTCGGCGCCCGGCTCGGTGCCGGCGCCCGACCCCCCACCGGGGACGCGGTGCCAGCCGACGGCCTCCAGGACCTCCGCTGCCGCCCGGGGACCGGTCTCCCCCAGCGCGCCGCCGTGGTCCCGGTACTCCTGCTGCGCGGGGACCCACAAATGGTGTCCCAACGGCTGCGGCGGCAACCCCGCGGCGCCGTGCACCTCGGCCGCCGGGGCCTCCCGGTCCAGGGCGCGGGCCAGGGCCCAGCGCACCCGCTCGTCCCGCAGCGCGGGCGAGGAGCCGTTGATCGCCAATTGGGTCCAGGAGGGCCCGTAGGCGCGGTGCACGGTGTAGCGGGCGAGGTGTTCGCGGGCGTTCTGCTCGCTCAGGGCGAAGGCCCGGTCCCGGGAGCGCTGGGCGGTCACCAGGGCCCGGGCGTACCGTTCGGCGGCCCGGTCCGCCCCCTTCGCGGCGACGGTCGGGGCGTCCGGCGCCGCCGCCGCGAGCCGGGCGTCCCCCCATCGGACGAGGTGGGCGGTGAGGTCCCGGCCGACGGACAGGGCGGCGGTGCCGGGGGCCTCGGCGGCCTCGATGCCGGCGCCGCCGGTTCCGGGTCCGTTCCCCGGCCGGCCGGCGGCGGGCGCCCCGCGACCGTCGTCGGGGTCGTCGCGCGGCTCGTCCTCCGGGTCCGCGGGGGGCTCCCCGGACCCGTCGGGCCCGTCCCCGGTGTCCTCCGGGCCGGGGGGCGCGTGCGGGCTGTCCACTCCCCCGCCCCGGGAGGGGGTGCCCGCGGCCGCGAGGACGCGTTCGGCGGTGACCGCGTCCACCTCGGCCACGTGGACCGTTCCCCGGCCCAGTTCCTCCAGCCGACGGTGGGCGGGCACCCGGAGGTAGACCAGCTCGTCCAGCAGCGCCCGATCCCCCCACCAGGCGTCGTCCCGGGTCAGTGTCATCCGACCGGCCCCCCGGTCCACGTCCCCCAGGGTGAAGGGGCCGGCGGTGGCGGGGAGACCGTCGCGGGCCCCGTTGTTGAAGGCCACGGGGTCGCCGGTGAGGGAGCGGGGGTACAACGGCGTGAAGAGCGCGCGCCAGTCGGCCACGGTGTTCTCGGTCAGGACGGTGACCTCGTGCTCGCCGGGCCCCGCCTTCACCTCCGAGATCCACTCGTAGCCGGCGTTGCGGGCGCTCCAGTAGGAGTTGTCCGAGCCGTTGAGCGCCTTCCACTGGGCGATGAAGTCCTCGGCCCCCAGGGGTTCGCCGTCGCTCCACACGGCCCGGGGGTTGAGCGCGTAGACGATTCGCCACCCGTCGCCCTCGGGTGCGGCCTCGGCGGAGCGCAGGTAGTCCGGGTCGGGGTGCTGCCGTCCCCGCTCGTCGGTGACGAAGAGGCGGGGCAACAGACCGATCGTGACCCGGTCGGTCACCGTGTCGGCGTCGTAGCGGAAGGCGTTGAGGGTGGCGGGCAGGTCGTCCACCGCCCACACCAGGGAGCCGCCCTCGCGCAGCCGGTCCCGGTCCGCGGTGGGGACGGCGGACAGGAATTCCGCGGGGTCCGGCTCCTTCCCGGAGCCGGAACAGCCGGCGAGGAGGGCGAGGAGGAGGGACAGCAGGAGGGCACCCGCCGGGAGACGGACGGCGCGCCCCCGGGAATTCCCGCCCCCGTCCCGCGCCGGTGCCCCGGTACCGGGGTCGCTCGATCGTCCCAGCATGCTGTTCCCTCCGCCCCGACCGGCGTGCGTGACCGGGGTGCTCCGATTGGCGGCTGATCACACCCATCGACAGCGAAAGCCACCCGGGGCCCCCGGCGAAGCGGACACGGCGTCACGGCCCCCCGATCTCACCCGACCGGCGGAGACCCCCGATAACGCCGGGGCGCATTCGGACGTCCGTGGAACCCCCGGAGCCCCGGGAGAAGGAACGCGCCGGGCGTACGCCCGGCGCACGCCGGGGCGGAGGAGTGATCGGGTGATGGTGGAACCACGGTCGGGGAGTGAACACGGCGTGGGGAACCCCCTGCGGGGAACCTCCCGCCCCCCACGTTTCACCGGCGGAAACATCCCCGACACCGCGGGTTGACACCCGGTGCCCACGAGCCGCCTACGCTGCCCGGTGACGGTCCGTCGGCCCCTCGTGTCGCCCCGTGCCGGAGGGGTTCGGGCCTGTCCGGTTCCCGCCCCGTGGAACAGGTTTTCGTAGGCGTGAACACAGGTGCCGGCGTAGGGTCCGGCATATGCGCCCAGGGGGTGAGAAATGAACGACGGCAATCCGCGTCCGTGGCAGGTGGTGCGCCAGGACGCGAACGGACATCGCTACCGCATCGGACGCTGCGCCACGCGCGCGGAGGCCCAGCGTCTGATCCGCAGGCTGGAGGAGGGCGCGGGCGCGCGCCCGGCGGACTCCGGCCGCTATCTGGTGGAACGCGTCGAGCGGGCGGACAGCGCACCTCGCTGATCCCCGGCACAATCGGGTGTACGGGTGCGAGTCCGACCCGACCGCGACCAAGGCGGTGGGCCCGAGCGGGGACGTGGTGCGACGTGAGCACGAGTGCGGAGAGTCCGCGGGACGAGGTCCCGCCCGCCGGTTCCCCGGCACCCGGTGCCCCGCGCCCCCTCCTCGACGTCCTGCGCATCGGCATCGTCGTCCTGGACCCGGGTGGGCGGATCCTGCTCTGGAGCCCGGTCGCCGAACGGATGCTCGGCTGGACCCAGGCCCTCGTCCTCGGCCGGCCCGTCACCGACCTCACGGCCTCCCCGTGCGCGCTGACCGGGGAGGCCGGCGACGTCTACGGGACCCTCCTGCGCACCGGTTCCTGGCGCGGGGTCATCCCGCTGCGTCACCTGGACGGCGGAACGGTGGAGGTGGAGGGCCGCGCCTCCCTGATGCGCCGCCCCGACGGCTCCCCCTTCGTTCTCGCCAACCTCGTCGAGACCAGCAGACTGGCCGCGATCGAGCAGGAACTCGCCGCCCTCGACGCCCTCTTCACCGCCTCCCCGCTGGGCATCGCCCTCTTCGACACCGAGCAGCGCTTCGTGCGGGTCAACGACTCCCTCTCCCGACTGCACGGCGCCGCGCCCGAGGACCTGATCGGCCGCACCGTCCTCGACGTGCTGCCCGACCACATGGGGCCGCAGATCCACGCCGTGCAGCGCGAGGTCCTCGCCTCCGGCCGATCCGTCATCGACCTGGTCACCCTCTCCCCGGATCGCCGCGGGGCCCGCTCCGTCTCCTTCGGCCGCCTCACCGACCGCACCGGCCGCGTCCACGGTGTCAGTTGCACCGTCATGGACATCACCGAGCGGCGGGAGGCCACCGAGAAGATCGAACGGGCCAGACAGCGCCTGGCCCTCCTCGACGACATCGGCGCCGCCCTGGGCGACCTGCTCGAGGTCGCCCCCATCGCCGACTCCCTCGCCCACCTGCTCGTCCCCCGCTTCTGCGACTACGCGGGTGTCATGCTGCCCGCCGCGCTCGTCGAGGGCACCGGGGGCGAGGACCCCGGCGAGAGCACCCACCTCCGCCCCGGTCCCCTGGTCCAGGCCGCCGTGGCGGCCAAACGGCACAGCCCCGAGGTCGATCGGATGCTCGGCCTCCGCGAGCGGGTGCGCTTCACCGCCGACTCCGTCTTCGGGAAGGCGCTCGCCGGGGGTCCGGCCCGGCTGCTGGACTCCGCCGAGGCCATCGCGCAGGCGACCGCCCCCGACGACCCCAAGGTGGCCGCCGCCACCGGCCTGGGCATCCACTCCCTGATGGTCGTTCCGCTGCGGGCCCGGGGCAGTGTGCTCGGCCTGCTCGTCATCAGTCGCTCCGGTCGTCGCGCCGGCTTCGACACCGACGACCTGGCCCTCGCCGAGGAGATCGCCGGTCGGGCCAGCGTCTCGCTGGACAACGCCCGCCTCTACGCCCGCGAGCGGGAGGCCGCCGTGATGCTGCAACGCAGCCTGCTGCCGCAGAGCGTCCCCGAGCCGCCGGGCGTGCGGATCGGCTTCCGTTACGTGCCCGGGAGCAGTCGCGCCGAGGTGGGCGGCGACTGGTTCGACGTGATCCCGCTGGCCGGCGGGCGGGTCGCCTTCGTCGTGGGCGACGTGATGGGCCACGGCCTGCGCGCCGCCGCCACCATGGGCCGACTGCGCACCGCCGTGCGCACCCTCGCCGACCTCGATCTGCCCCCCGCCGAGGTGCTCGAACGCGTCAACCGCCTCTCCGACGACCTCTCCGCCGGCCCCGACGACCCGATGATGGCCACCTGTCTGTACGCCGTCCACGACCCGGCCACCGGCGAGTGCGCGATCGCCAAGGCCGGCCACGTCCCGCCGGTGCTGCTCACCCGTGACCCGAGCACCGGCCGCCTGTCGGCCCGACCGGTGGACGTGCCCGACGGGCCCCCGATCGGCGTGCCCGACGCCCGGCACGAGGAGACCCGGACGCACGTGCCCGCCGGGTCGGTCCTCGTGCTCTACACCGACGGCCTGATCGAGAAGCGCCGGGAGGACATCACCGACGGCCTGGACCGACTGTGCGGGACCCTCGCCGGCCTCGGTGGCGGCGAGATCTCCCTGGAGAAGCTGTGCGACACCGTGCTGGGCACCCTGGCCCCGGAGGCCGGCCGACCCGGCCCGGGCGCCGAGGACGACATCGCGCTGCTCGCCGTCCAGCTCGGCGAACTCTCTCCCGCCGACAGCGCCTCGTGGGTCTTCCCCGCGCGCGGCCACAGCGTCCGACGGGCCCGCTCGGCCGTCCGGCACACCCTCCACGCCTGGGGGCTGAACTCCCTGGAGGACTCGGTGGTGCTCCTGGTCAGCGAGCTGGTCACCAACGCCCTGCGGTACGCCCGGGGCCCCATCAGGGTGCGGCTGGTGCGCGGCGGCTCACTGCTGGTCGAGGTCTCCGACCCCCTCTCCGACCCCCCGCTGCCGCGCCGCGCGACCCCCGAGGAGGAGAGCGGCCGGGGTCTGCACCTGGTCTCCCTGGAATCCCACCGCTGGGGCACCCGCCGGGACCCGGTCGGGAAGACCGTCTGGTTCGAGGTCCACCTGCCCGACGGTGCCCCCGGCCCGACGGGTCAGCGCACCGGCAGGTGATAGGCGATCCGGTACCGATCGGCCGGCACCACCAGATCGGCCGTCTCCACCGGCAGACTGCCGGCGCGGAAGGTGCGGCTGATCACGATCATCAGCCGGCCCGGTCGCCCGCCCAGCGCCTCCACCTCGTCCACCTGACCGGGCCGCGCCCCCACCTCCTCCTCCACGTTGTCCACCACGAGGTCGATCCCCGCCATCCGCTCCACCACGCCACGGCCCGCCAGCGGCCCCTCCTCCGGCAGCACCACCGGGGTCCGGCCGGTCAACCGCAGCGGCTCCCAGGAGGTGGACAGCATCATCGGCCCGTCCGCCACCCGGTACACGTACCGCGTGCACATCACCGCGTCCCCCGCCTCCACCGCCAACCGACGCGCCACCGTCGGCCCGGCCGTCCCCCGCTCGCTGCGGGCCTCCCACACCCCGCGCACCCGCTCGTCCGCCTGCTCCTGCCGGAACGGCGAACACTCCCCCGCCGGGCGGTGCGCGCTGCGGTGCACCCGGCGCGGCTCGGGCCGCTCCCGCACGTAGGTGCCCGAGCCCGACCGGCCCTCCACCAGCCCCTCGGCCATGAGCACCCGCCGCGCCTCCAACGCCACGGTGTCGGAGACGCCGTAGGCGGCCCGGATGTCCGCCTGCGAGGGCAGCCGGGTGTGCGGCGGGAGGGCGCCCTCACGGATCTGCCGGCGCAGATCCTCGGCGACGCGGAGATAAGCGGGCTGCTCTCCCACCGGCACGGGTCCTCCCGAAGCTGCTCCGACCCGAACGGTCAGCACTGAGAGCAACAGGGTGGCAACCCCGGGTGATGACACGCAAGAGTCGGCCCCACGTTCACCCGAAAGGCCGAGCGAGGGGCACCGTCTTCACCCCCCGGCCCGGCGACATCGGGCCGCGCCGCCCGGGTACGACCCGCCGGGCCGATCCGCGAGGGAGCCCGGCGGGAACCGGGTCCCGGGCGGGACCCCGGAGGGGTGGCGTCAGTCCGTCGCCACGGGGAGGGGCCCCCCGTACCGCGGCCGGCCGTTCTCCATCACGTGGAAGAAGTGGGCCGATCCCGGCAGGAGCGAACGGTGCTCCGGGTGGAACGCGATGGTGCGGGTGATGCCCTCGTGGCTCGCCGACCACAACCCCCGGCGCAGCGCGTGACCCGGGTCCTCGGCGGTCCCCGCCCCCTCGAGCCCCCGGGCGAGGAAGTGCACCGCGTCGTACGCCTCCGCCGCGTAGGGCGGCACCCCGGCGGCGGCGAACCGTTCCCGATAGGCCGTCGCGAACCCCTCGGCCCCGGGGTGCTCCGCCGGATCGACGAACGAGGTGGTGAAAACCCACCCCTCGGCGGCCTCGCCCGCCCCGGTGGGAAAAGCGGCGGATCCCATCACCGCCTCGGTCGTCACCCGCGGGCCGGAGAAGTCCGCCTCGTGCAGGGCGCGCGCGCACCGGGCGGCCCGTTCGGGGGAATCCGTCGCGAGCACGACCGCCTCGGGCTCCCCCGCCAGCGCGTCGGCGACGACGGCGGTGAAGTCCTCGACGTCCGCGCGGACGGGGTGAACGGTGACGGTGCCCCCCGAGGGCGGCGCGTGGAGCAGTGAGCCGCCCGTCCCGCGGATGGCGGCCGAGGCGGCCCCGTCCTCGATGACGGCGACCCGGGAACGCGGCTCGACCCGGGTGAGGTAGGCGATCGCCCCGAGCGCGTGGCCGCCCTCGTCGAAGCGGAGCCGGAA
This sequence comes from Streptomyces calidiresistens, assembly GCF_014141525.1. GTDB lineage: Bacteria > Actinomycetota > Actinomycetes > Streptomycetales > Streptomycetaceae > Streptomyces > Streptomyces calidiresistens. The sequence continues at coordinate 7,851 of NZ_VKHS01000043.1, read as the reverse complement.
GAAGGTGTCGTGGTCCCGGGAGGAGACGGCGGTGGTGGCGACCGACACGGCGACCACCGGCAGGCCGGCCTCGTCGTAGACCGGCACGGCGGCCTCGGCGGCCCCGTCGGAGGTGGGGCCGATCACCGCCGCGACGGACCCGTCGGCGACGAATCGACCGGCGACCCCGGCCGCCCCCGCCCCGTCCCCGCCGTCGTCCCGGACGAGCAGGGCGAGGTCGAAGGGACGATCGCGGCGGCCGTTGTGCTCCTCGACGGCGATCCGGGCGCCGTTCTCCTGCGCCCGTCCCTCCCCGGCGGTCGGACCCGACAGATCGGCGTGCAGACCGATGACGCGACGCGGCAACGGGTCGCCGGAGCCGGCACGATCACGGACCAGCAGGCCGGTGAGGACCGCCGCCCCGGCCGGGGCGAGCACGCCCCTCAGCAACCGGCGACGGGTCGGCCCGCCGACCCGTCGTGCCGACCGCGCGGTGGCGGACGCCCCGCCGGAACCGGCCGGTCCACCGGCGGACGGGGCGCCGTCGAGCCGGGTGGGCTCGGGCAGACGGAGGTCCAGGACCCGGGCGGAACGTTCGGCGACCAGTCGCGACAGACCGGGGGGCGGCCAGTCGCCGCCGGGGTCCGGGCTCCCCTCCAGTTGCCCGCGCACCCGCCGGGCGTCGGGCCGCGCGCGCGGATCCTTGTCCAGACAGGCCCGCACCAGTCCGAGCAACGACTCCGGGACACCGTCGAGGTCCGGCTCCTCGTGCACCGTCCGGTACAGCACCCCGGCGGGCGTGCCCTCGCCGAACGGCCGACGCCCACCGGAGGCGTGCGCCATCACGCACCCGAGGGAGAACACGTCGCTCGCGGGACCGACCTCCCCGGCCCGGGCCTGTTCCGGGGAGAGGTAGCCGGGCGAGCCGACGATGACGCCGGTCGTGGTGAGCGGCGCCGCGTCGGTGGCCCGGGCGATGCCGAAGTCGATCAGGCGGGGCCCGTCGAGGGCGAGCAGGACGTTGGCCGGCTTGACGTCCCGGTGCACCAACCCGGCCGCGTGCACATCGGCGAGCGCCTCGGCCAACCGTGCCCCGAGCACCCGCACCGTTCCCGGCGGGAGGGTCCCCCGGGAGGCGAGCACCTCGGCGAGGGAGGGCGCCGGAACGTAGGCGGTCGCGAGCCAGGGCTCGGGGGCCGAGGGATCCGCGGCGATGACCGGTGTCATCCACCGTCCGGTCAGGGAGGCCGCCAGTTCGGCCTCCCGGCGGAATCGACGGCGGAAACCGGACTCGTCCGCGTACTCGGCCCGGATCAGCTTCAGCGCGACCAGGCCGCCACCCGGCCCGGAGGCCAGGTACACCACCCCCATGCCGCCCTCACCCAGCCGCCGCAACAGGCGGTAGCCGCCCACGCGGGCCGGATCGGTGGCCGTCAACCCCCGCAAGGATCCTCCTTCCCCACCAGCCGGACGGGTGGCACCCCGTCACCCCGTCACCCCGTCACGCGGGACCGAGGAGGACGAAGCGGCCGTCGCGCACCTCGTACAGGAGGGTGTCCCGGCTTGCGAGGTCACCGGCCTCCGGGTCGAACGCGTACTCCCCGGTGACCCCCCGGTGGGTGACCTCGCGCAGCGCGTCGGCGAGCCGCGGGCGCGCGGGCGGCTCGTCCCGGTCGGCGGCGGCGCTCCCGATCCCCCGCAGGACGAACCCGGCGGCGTCGTACGCCTCGGCCGCCCAGTAACCGGGCTCGGCGTCGAACTCCTCCCGGTAGGCGGCGACGAACTCCTCCGCGCCCGGGGTGGCCGCCGGATCGATGAACGAGGCGACCAACCGCCAGCCCTCCGCCGCGTCACCGGCCTGTTCGACGAACGTCGGGTGCAGCACCGCCTGCGGGGCGAACCGCGGCCCGTCGAACCCGGCGGCGGCCAACTCACGGGCGACGGCGGCGGCGTTCTCCGGCGGGCCGGCGAAGACGAAGGAGTCGATCCCGGCGTCCAGCATGTCGGCCACGACCGGGCCGAACCCCTCGTTCTCCCGGAGCCCGGGCGGCACCACCCGGGGGTAGGGCGTGTGTCCGTGGTTCCACCGGGCCACCAGGCCGGTCGCGGATATCGTTTCGGCGGCGCTCACGCCCAGGGAGCGGTCCTGGAGCAGCCCGGGCCGCTCGATCCCGGCCCCTTCGGCCAGGTGCCCGCCGATCGGCCAGGCCAGCACCAGGTCCGAGGGGCCCGCGCGCAGCAGGACCCGACTGCTCCCGCCCTCCAGGGCGTCCGAGAGCAGGGTGGTCCGTCCCGAGGAGATCATGACCAGGGGCAGCCCCGCGTCCTCGCACACGGGCAGCGCGGCCATCGCGGCCCCGTCGGTCGTCGGGCCGAGGACGGCCACCACGTTCCCGTCCCCCGCGAGTTCGGCGGCGGCACCGGCCGCCCCCGCCGCACCACCCTCGTCCCCGGTCCGCACCGTGAACTCGAAGGGGGCGTCCGCACGGGCGTTGTGATGGGCGACGGCCAGCCGCACCCCGCGCTCCTGCTCGCGTCCGACGACCCGGTCGGGACCGGAGAGATCGGCCAGGACCCCGAGGGCGGGGCGGTCCCGGGCGCCCCGCCCCCCGCCCCCGCGCAGCAGGTTCAGGGCCGCCGCGCCTCCGCCGAGCGCGAGCACCGCCGCGCCACCGGCCGCCACGGCCAGCAGTCCGCGCCGGCCGGGCCCCCGGGGGGTGGGGCCGGCCGGCGGGACGTCCGCGCGGGTGGGTTCGACGGGCGGCAGGTCGAGGGAGCGCGCCGCCCGCGCGGCGATCAGCCGCACCATGTCCTCGGGCAGCCAGGTGGAGGCGTCCCCCTCCACCGGCCGGTGCGGGGAGCGGGGGTCGTCGGCGAGACGACGGATCAGTTCCCGGGCCCCCGGACGACCGTCCGGGTCCTTCACCAGGCAGTCCCGCAGCACCGGGAGCAGCCCCGGGGGCACCCCGTCGAGGTCGGGTTCGTCGTGCACGGTCCGGTACAGCAGCGCCTCGGCGGGGCCCGTCCCGAACGGGGGGCGTCCGGTGGCCGCGCAGACCAGCAGACAGCCGAGGGAGAAGATGTCCCCGGCCGGGCCGGGGACACCACCCTCGGCCTGCTCCGGCGGGAGGTGGCCGGGCGTTCCGACCACCACCCCGTCGGCGGTCAGGGGGGTGGCACCGACGTCCGTCGGTCGGGCGACACCGAAGTCGATCAGCCGGGGCCCGTCGTGGCCCAGGAGGACGTTGCCGGGCTTGACGTCCCGGTGCACCAGTCCGCTGTCGTGCAGCGCCGCCAGGGCGTCGGCGAGGATCCGGCCGAGCACCCGGACGCCGTGCTCGGCCAGGGGCCCGCACCGGCCCACTGCCTCGGCGAGCGAGGGCCCGGCCACGAAAGCGGTCGCCAACCACGGCCGTTCGCCCTCGGTGTCGGCGCCGAGGACCCGCACCGTCCACGGGTTGTCCAGCCGGCGGGCGATCTCCGCCTCCCGCCGGAACCGGGCGCGGAACTCCTCGTCACCGGCGTACTCGGCGCGCACCGTCTTGACCGCGACGAGTTCCCCGGCTTCCGTGCGTCCCAGGTACACCACGCCCATGCCACCGGCGCCCAGCCTGCCCAGCAGGCGGTAACCGCCCGCCCGGGACGGATCGTCGTGCCGCAGGGGATCGATCACCGCTTCTTCCCCTCCCCCGCGTCGGGGCCGGCCGGCTCCTGCGCCAGTTCCCTCTCCGCCGTCGACAGCATGAGGCCGGAAGCCCGTGTGGCGGCCTCCCCCACCTCCTCACCGGTGCGGCCCTCCGCGCCCTTCGCCGAGACCGCCACGGTGAGCGGGCCGATGCGGGCCCGGGCCCATTCGAAGTCGTGCGGCTCGTCCGATTCCCCGCCGTGGAAGCTTCCCCTCTCGATCAGGAAATCCTCCGCGAAGAAGTTGCCCACCGCCCCGAACTCCATCCCGACGGAGATGAGTCCGCTCACCCACTCGTCCGGGCGCAGTTGCTGATCCGGGCAGCGCAGGGCGTCCTCCACCGTTCGGGCCATCTCCCACTCCGCGCTCCGGGCGTCGCGGTGGACGGTCACCACGGCGCTCACGCCCAGGGGACCGGCGCCCTCCTCGGCCGGCAACTCGGCGTGGCCCGTCACACTGGCGAGCACCTCGTCCGGGACGGGTTCCCGCACCCAGACACAGTTCTCGTCGAGCACCGCCCACTCCCCCGGGTCACCGCCGCGGCCCGGGATCCCGACGAACCCGGGACCGAAGGTCTCCGGTCGTGCCATGATCGTCTCCGCCAACTCCACGGCCTGCGCGCGGTTCACCGGCAGGCGCTCCGCGGCGAGGACGATGCCGGGCCCCTCCCCGTCACCGACCCCCGGCACCTCCCCGCCGGCGGATTCGTCCGGTTCGTCCGTTTCTGCGGTGCAGCCCACCGTCAGCAGCAGTCCCAGCGCCAGCGCGCCGCAGCCGTGCCGGATCCGTCGTTCCACCGATTCCACCCCTGTGACCGTCGGTTGACGCCTCGTCCTCCATCGGTGAGCGACCCTAGTCATCAACGCGCCCCACCTCCACCGGTCCCCGGCTTCGGGACACGGCCGTGACGCACCCGGTGCACAGCCGGCGGGAACCGCCCCCCGCCCTCCCGTCCCCTTCGGCCGGATGGCCGCCGTCGACCACGCGGGACGGCCCGTTCCGAAGCCGGTTCGGCTTCGGAACGGGCCGCCGGGTGATGGCGTACCGCCTCAGGAGACGACCTCGCGCACGGCGTTGATGACGCCGGCGTCGGAGATCATCCCGATGTGTCCGAGGCAGGCGGTCCGGCGATTGTCGGCCCCGTTGAGGATCGTGCTGTCGACCGGGTTGATGACCAGGTCACAGGGCGAACGGAAGGTCGTGTAGGTGACGTTGCCGGGAGTCGGGTCCCCGGCGTTGAGGTCCCGCAGGAAGTTCGAGCCGACCCTCATCTCGCCGCAGGCGGTGATGAGGAGGTCGCAGAACCCGGCGAGCGCGGTCCCGTTGTTCGGTCCGCCGATCGACACCCAGTCGTCGACCCGGTCGGCGCCGCCGAGGTGCTTGATGTAGTAGCGCGAGGAGAGACCGCCCATCGAGTGGGTGACGATGTCGACCTTGCTCGCGCCGGTCCGCCTCAGCACGTTGTCGATGTAGTCGGCCAGTTGGTGCGCGGTGGTGACGTTGGACTGGAACGAGTTGTACCCGAAGACGTGGAGCCGGTCCTCGGGGTAGCCGTTCGCCCCGAAGTCCCGGGTCATCGTGGAGAACTGGCCGCTCTTGCCGGAGAAGCCGTGCACGAAGACGACGGGGTCGGGGGTGGTGGCCCGTGCGGTGCCCGCGGTGAGCGGCACGACCAGTACGGCGGCCACCAGGGCGGAAAGGAGGGTCCGGACATGACGCAGGCGCATCTGAACTCCTGTCGGACAAGCAGTGGGGGGTGCTGTGCAGGGGGTTCGGGGAGCGCGCGCGTGGCCCCTCCGGAAGCGGGGGGCACTTCCGGGGGCGTTAGATTACTCACAAGTAGCACCTTGTTTACATCACGGAAACATCACGGTGTGTGATCTTCGTGACTCACCGTCCGGAAACGACCTCCGGAGCGCCGGCACACCCCAACACGGGGCGGAGGAGGGGGCCTTCGCCGGAACGCTCCCGTCCCCACGCCTCCCGGGGCCGGCGCCCGCGGCGAGCACCCGGCAGGAGGCGGCGCGGCGGGTTCACGACCGCCGCGAGCCAGGTGTCGATCCCCGCCGCCCCGGTTCCGGGTCGGGAGGAGGCGTGGGCTTCGCCGTCGCGACGAACGAGACCACGGGCGCGACCGTCGCCGGCGGCACGACGACGGTGAGACCCCGTTCCCGGAGCAGGAGTGCGGCGAGCGGGACCGGCACCGGGGAGATCCCGACCCCGCGGCGCTCATCGCTCCGTTCCCCGTGGCGAACCCCACGACCGGGCCCGATCCCGGCAGGTGGGAGAGCAGGAGGCCGCCCGCCGCCCCCACGAACGTCGCCGGAGGGCCGGGCCGGCCCGGAACCCCGCGAGCGATACGCGACGGGCCGGGCCCCGGGAGGGAACCAGGAGCGACAACACCCCCGGAGAGGGGTACGCGGGTGCCGTGCGCGAGGAGCGGATCCGGCGCGCCGGGAGAGGGCCTCGGGGCCGGGGACCGCGGCGAAGCAGAGCGTCGCCGCGACAGGGGGAAAGATGCCGGGCGACTCCCCCGGCAGCGTGATCGTGACCTCCTGGTCCCGACCACGGGGGCCGTGCCACGGTGTTACCGCTGTGCATGGGGGGGCGAACCGTGCCGGACATGCCCCCGGAGCCCCGGGAATCCGGGGGCACCCCTCTTCCCGAACTCTTCCCGAACTCTTCCCGAACCGATACGGGGAGCCCCACCTCCTTCCGGCGCGGGGACCGCTCACGACCTCGGGCGGCAGGCGCCCCATCCGGCGGGCCCCGAACGGCGAAGGGCCGTCCAACCCGCTCCACCGCAGGTCGCACGGCCCTTCATCGAAGGAATCAGACGTTGAAGCGGAACTCCACCACGTCGCCGTCGCGCATGACGTAGTCCTTGCCCTCCATGCGGGCGCGGCCCTTGGCGCGGGCCTCGGCGAGGGAGCCGGCCTCGACCAGTTCGTCGTAGGAGACGATCTCGGCCTTGATGAAGCCCTTCTGGAAGTCGGTGTGGATGACGCCGGCGGCCTCCGGCGCGGTGGCGCCCCGCTTGATCGTCCAGGCGCGGGCCTCCTTGGGCCCGGCGGTGAGGTAGGTCTGCAGGCCCAGGGTCTCGAAGCCGGCGCGGGCGAGGGTCGCCAGGCCGGGCTCCTCCTGCCCCACCGACTGCAGCAGTTCCAGCGCCTCCTCGCCGTCCAGCTCGCCGAGGTCGGATTCGAGCTTGGCGTTGAGGAAGACCGCCTCGGCCGGGGCGACGAGGGCGCGCTGCTCGGCCTGGAACGCCTCGTCGGTCAGTTCCTCCTCGTCCACGTTGAAGACGTAGAGGAACGGCTTGACGGTGAGCAGGTGCAGCTCGTGGAGCGGCTCGGCGGGCTCGGTTCCCTGCCGGATCCCGGCGGAGAAGAGGGTGCGGCCCTCCTCCAGGATGGCCTTCGCCTCCTCCACCGCCTTGAGGATCGGCTGCCGGTCCTTCTTGACCCGGGCCTCCTTGGCCAGGCGCGGCAGGACCTTCTCGATGGTCTGCAGGTCCGCGAGGATCAGCTCGGTGTTGATGGTCTCGATGTCGTCCTTCGGGGAGACCTTGCCGTCCACGTGCACGACGTTGTCGTCACGGAAGGCGCGAACCACCTGGCAGATGGCGTCCGACTCGCGGATGTTGTGCAGGAACTTGTTGCCCAGTCCCTCGCCCTCGCTGGCACCGCGCACGATCCCGGCGATGTCCACGAAGTCGACGGTGGCCGGCAGGACGCGCTCGGAGCCGAAGATCTCGGCGAGCTTCGCCAGCCGGGGGTCGGGGACGCCCACGACGCCCACGTTCGGCTCGATCGTGGCGAACGGGTAGTTGGCCGCCAGCACGTCGTTCTTGGTCAGGGCGTTGAACAGGGTCGACTTGCCGACGTTCGGCAGGCCGACGATTCCGATCGTGAGCGACACGTGGGACTTCCCGGGCGTAGAGGGGGAACGGGGGGCGAGCCCTCATTGTAGGCGCGGGGCGCGTGCCCACGGGGCGGGCGAGGTCGACCCCGGGTTCCGGCGGGTGTTCGGGGGTGCGGGTGATCCCCCGCGCAAAAGATCGACAAAACGATGGAATGCGCGTGTCCCCGCCGATCGGGGTGGGGAAAGGGACTTACGTTGGTCGATGTGGAGCACAGTACGCACACGACCGCGCACGCTCGGCCACCTTCCGGGTCGGGGCACCC
>NZ_VKHS01000429.1 GCF_014141525.1 Streptomyces calidiresistens | reverse complement strand
CCCGGGATGTCGGGGGGGTGGGATGGCGCCGGGGAACGGCGGGGGGGGCGGGGAGCCCCGCCCGCCGTTCCCCGGCGGGTGGCGATCGGTCCGATCAGGCCTGGTCGGCCGGGGTCTCGGCAGCCGGGGTCTCGGCGTCGGGGGTCTCCGCGGCCGGGGTCTCGGCGGCCGGGGTCTCGGCGGCCGGCTCGACATCGGCGGCGGGGGCCTGGGGGTCCGCGGCGTCGGCGGCGGACACGGCCTCGGCGGTCGGCGCCACCTCGGCGGCCTTGGCCTCGGCGCCCTCCAGCAGCTCCCGCTCCCACTCGGGCAGCGGCTCACCGGCGGGCTTGTCGCCCTCCTTGGCACCGGCGGCGCCGGAGCGGGCGATCAGGCCCTCGGCGACGGCGTCGGCGATCACCCGGGTCAGGAGGGTGACCGAGCGGATGGCGTCGTCGTTGCCGGGGATCTTGTAGTCGACCTCGTCGGGGTCGCAGTTGGTGTCGAGAATCGCGACGACCGGGATGTTGAGCTTGCGGGCCTCGCCGACGGCGATCTGCTCCTTCTTGGTGTCCACGATCCAGACGGCGCTGGGCACCTTCTGCATGTCGCGGATACCGCCGAGGGTCTTCTCCAGCTTGGCCTTCTCGCGGGAGAGGACGAGCAGCTCCTTCTTGGTGAGGCCGGAGGCGGCCACGTCCTCGAAGTCGATCTGCTCCAGCTCCTTGAGGCGCTGCAGCCGCTTGTGAACGGTCGAGAAGTTGGTGAGCATGCCGCCCAGCCAGCGCTGGTTGACGTAGGGCATGCCGACCCGGCCGGCCTGCTCCGCGATCGCCTGCTGCGCCTGCTTCTTGGTGCCGACGAACATCACGGTGCCGCCGTGGGCGACGGTCTCCTTGACGAACTCGTAGGCGCGGTCGATGTACGACAGCGACTGCAGCAGGTCGATGATGTAGATGCCGTTGCGCTCGGTGAAGATGAAGCGCTTCATCTTCGGGTTCCAGCGGCGGGTCTGGTGCCCGAAGTGGACGCCGCTCTCCAGCAGCTCCCGCATCGTGACGACGGCCATGGCCGTTCTCCTTCAGGGAAATACTCGGTTGTCGGCGCGGGCCGGCGGCTCGCGCCCCTGATGTCCACCCGCGTCCACCGGGGGCCGTACGGGAATCGGGAACCGATCCTCCGGACCCACGGACCGAGAGACGCGGCCGACCGCGCGGGGAGGGAATCCCGGAGCGCCGCCGGCGGGACATGCGAGGTCGATTCGGGTACCCGAATCGCCACGAGAAGTGTAAGGGACCGGGAAACCGCCGGGCGACCCCGTGCCCGGCCGGGGGCGGCCCGCCGACCGGCGGGGGAACGGACGGGGAGCGTCGGGAGGGCTTCGTCCCGGCGCCCGACCCCGCCAGGGCTCGCCCCCCGGGCCCGGCGCCGAGTGTCTTTCCCCCTTCCTCCCGTTTCCCTCCTTCCTTCCGTCTTCCTTCCGTCGGCCGGCACCCGGGTCGGTCGTGACCGTGCTCGTCCGGCTCCCGGCCCCTCTCGTTCCCGTCCCTTCGGTGAGCCCGCCCGCGGACGGGACGCCGGGGGGACCGATCGGCGCGCCGGCGACCGCCGATTCACCCGTGGGAGTGGCGGAGTTCTCCACATCCCCGGGGCCGTCCACAGGAAGAACCCCGTCGCCGGCGCGCGAGCCCGTGCGGGGGCACCGTGACGACGTTCCGCCGCCCGTGCGCCGGGGGCCCGGGGGGGGTTCCCCCGTCCCGACCGGTGGACACCGAACCGGCCCGGGTGGCACACCGACCACGGCAGGGAGGCGAACGGCATGGACCGACGCAGGGCGATCGGCCGATACGGCGAGAACGTGGCGACACGACGGTTGATGGTGACGGGGGCCCGGGTGCTGGACCGGAACTGGCGGTGCCGGTGGGGGGAGATCGACATCGTCGCCCTCGAACCGGAGGAGGGCCCCCGGGCACCGGGCACCCTGGTGATCTGCGAGGTGAAGACCCGGCGGGCCGGGGGGTTCCAGGTTCCCCTGGCCGGCCTGGGGCGTCGCCAGACCGCCCGCCTGCGCGGCCTGGCCGAGCGATGGATGACGGAACGCTGGCTGCCCGACCACGGCGCGCCACCACCGGGTGGGGTCCGTCTGGATCTGATCGGCGTGCTCATTCCCCGCCGCGGTGCCCCGGTACTGGAGCACGTGCGGGGGGTGGCGTGATGGCGTTCGCCCGAACCCGATCGGTCGCGCTGCAGGGTGTGGAGGGGGTGGTGGTGGAGGTCCAGGCGGACCTGGAGGCCGGTGTTCCCGCGTTCACGCTGGTGGGCCTGGCCGACAAGTCCCTGAGCGAGAGCCGCGAGCGGGTGCGCTCGGCGGTGGTCAACTCGGGGGTCCCCTGGCCTCAGCGCAAGCTCACGGTGGGGCTCAGCCCGGCGACGGTTCCCAAGTCGGGCAGCGGTTTCGACCTGGCGATCGCCGCGGGGGTGCTGGCGGCGGCCGAGCAGGTGGATCCGGCTGCCGTGGACGATCTCGTCATGTTCGGCGAGTTGGGACTGGACGGTCGGGTGCGGCCGGTCCGGGGGGTGTTGCCGGCCGTCCTCGCCGCGGCGGCCGCGGGGTACCGGCGGGTGGTGGTCGCCGAGTCCACCGCGGCGGAGGCGGCACTGGTGCCGGAGACGGCGGTGCTCGGGGTCCGCAGTCTGCGGCAGTTGATCGCGGTGCTCAACGGGGAGCCGGTGCCGGAGGAGGAACCGGACCATCTCCCGGCGACGGACGGGCGGGTAGTCGGGGCGGCGACGGACGGGCGGCAACCGGACCTGGCCGACGTGGCGGGGCAGCGGGTGGCCCGGCGCGCCCTGGAGGTGGCGGCCGCCGGGTGCCACCACCTCTTCCTGCGCGGTGCTCCCGGGGCCGGCAAGACGATGCTCGCCGAGCGGCTGCCGGGGCTGCTCCCGCCGTTGAGCCGGCGGGAATCCCTCGAGGTCACGGCGGTGCACTCCATCGACGGATCGTTGCCGGAGGGGGTCCCGCTGGTGGAGCGGCCGCCGTACTGCGCCCCCCACCACTCGGCCTCGATGGCCGCCCTGGTGGGCGGCGGCACCGGTCTCCCCCGCCCCGGCGCGGTCTCGCTGGCCCACCGCGGCGTGCTCTTCATCGACGAGGCGGCGGAGATGAGCGGTCGGGTGCTGGACGCCCTGCGGCAGCCGCTGGAGTCCGGGCGGGTCGTGATCGCCCGTTCGGCGGGGATGACCACACTGCCCGCCCGCTTCCTGCTGGTGATGGCCGCCAACCCGTGTCCGTGCGGACGCCACGGCACCACCGCAGGCGGGTGCGAGTGTCCGCCCGCCGCGGTGCGCCGCTATCGGGCCCGATTGTCCGGGCCGTTGATGGACCGCATGGACCTGCGGGTGCCGGTGGAGCCCGTCGGTCGGGCGGAGTTGTTGGCCGGCCCGGGCGCCGGGGAGTCCACGGCGGTGGTCGCCCGCCGGGTGGTCGAGGCCCGGGAACGGGCGGAGCGGCGGTTCCGGGGCACCCCGTGGCGGGTGAACGGCGAGGTCCCGGGCCATGAGTTGCGGGGACGGTGGTCCCCCGGCCCCGCCGCGTTGGAGCGCGCGGAGCGGGACCTGGAGCGCGGGACCCTCACCGCGCGGGGGCTGGACCGGGTGCTGCGGGTGGCGTGGACGGTGGCCGACCTGGCGGGACGGGACAAGCCCTCGGCGGAGGACGTGGACACGGCGTTGGCGCTGCGCACCGGGGTGCCCCGGGGCACCGGCTTCCCCGGGGGCCCGGCGTGACCGGCGGGAGCCCCGACGCCGGTCCGGCGGGCGCCTGTCCGGGGTCGGGCGGGGGGCGCGTCCCGGAGGAGGAGCGGCTGGCCAGGGTCCGGCTGTCCCGGGTGATCGAGCCGGGGGACACCGCCCTCGGTCGCCGCCTGGCCGAGGTGGGGGCCGAGGGGGTGTGCGCCGATCTGCGGGGGGACCGGCCGCCGCCGGGGGTGGGAGCGGAGCGCTGGGCGGGTCTGCGCCTGAGATATCGCGATGCCCTGCCCGAGCGCGATCTGTGGGCGGCGAACACGTTGGGGGCCCGGTTCGTCTGCCCCGGTGACCCCGAGTGGCCGGCCCAGTTGGACGACCTGGGCGAGGGACGGCCGGTGGGCCTGTGGGTCCGCGGGGGCCCCTCGCTGCGACTGCTGGCGGTCCGTTCGGTCGCGGTGGTCGGCTCCCGGGCCTGCACGGACTACGGGTCCCACGTGGCGGCGGAGCTGGGTGCCGGTCTGGCCGAGCACGGCTGGACGGTGGTGTCCGGGGGTGCCCTGGGCATCGACGGTTCCGCCCACCGGGGCGCCCTGGCGGTGGGTGGGGCGACGGTCGCGGTGTTGGCGTGCGGCGTGGATGTGCCCTACCCGGCCGCCCACGCCGACCTGTTGCGTCGGATCGCGGATCAAGGCCTGGTGGTGGCCGAACTGCCGCCGGGTCTGCGACCCACCAGAGGGCGTTTCCTGACCCGCAACCGCGTACTGGCGGCGCTCACGCGGGGGACGGTGGTGGTGGAGGCGGCCGTGCGCAGCGGCGCGCTGTCCACGGCGCGCCGGGCGGCGGACGCGGGGCGCGCGGTGATGGGCGTGCCCGGGTCGGTTCTCTCCTCGCACTCCCGGGGCGTGCACCGGTTGCTCCGTGAGGAGGCCGTGCTGGTGGGCGGGGTCGAGGAGATTCTCGAACTGGTGGGGCCGATGGGGGAGCCCGGGGG
>NZ_VKHS01000428.1 GCF_014141525.1 Streptomyces calidiresistens | reverse complement strand
TGCGGGGGCGGGCCCGCCCAGTGGTATCCGTCGGGGGAGACCGATGGGCGGCCGGGCGGTGAACCGGCGGTGACGCGGTGGTGAAGCAGGGGGCCCGGGCGCAGGTCACGGTCCCGCGGGGGCCAACGGAACCGGCGATCCGAACTCCCGCGCGCCCGGCCGGAACGACCCCGCCGCCGGGGTCCCCGGAGGAGGGACTTGCACCTTCCCCTACGTCGGGGTCGATCCTGGCGGCGCGCCCCCTAGGGGATCCTGCGACCACGTGATGACCCGCCTCCCCACCGGTTTCCCTCCGGGGGGCGATGAGCCACGACGCGCGGAACCCTAGCCTCTGGGGTGGGATAAGGAATACGTCGGAGATCGGTCAGGGGAGAAGAACATGGAAGCGGCGGCAACGCGGACGACCGCGGGGGACGACGGGGGATCCGGCGGGACGGCGGCCGCCCGTGCGGAGCGCGTCGTCAAGGCGTACGGGGAGGGCGAGACCCGCATCCTCGCGCTGAACGAGGTGAGTGTGGAGATCGCCCGCGGCGCCTTCACCGCCATCATGGGCCCCTCCGGCTCGGGCAAGTCCACCCTCATGCACTGCCTGGCGGGTCTGGACTCCGTCACCTCCGGGCGGGTGTGGGTCGGGGACACCGAACTGACCGGCCTCAACGACCGGCAGCTCACCCGTCTGCGCCGGGACAACATCGGCTTCATCTTCCAGTCGTTCAACCTGCTGCCCACCCTCACGGCGGCGGAGAACATCACCCTGCCGATGGACATCGCGGGCCGGAAGCCGGAGCGGGAGTGGGTGGACCAGGTGATCGACACCGTCGGTCTCTCCGAGCGACTCGGTCACCGGCCCGCGCAGCTCTCCGGTGGCCAGCAGCAGCGGGTCGCCGTCGCCCGGGCGCTGGCCTCCAAGCCGGCGATCATCTTCGGTGACGAGCCGACCGGAAACCTCGACTCGCGGGCCGGCGCGGAGGTGCTGGAGTTCCTGCGCCGCTCGGTGGACGACCTGGGCCAGACCATCGTGATGGTCACCCACGACCCCAGCGCCGCCGCGTACGCCGACCGCATCCTGTTCCTCGCGGACGGCACCATCGTGGACGAGATGACCGACCCCACCGCCGAGAAGGTGCTGGACCGCATGCGGGGCTTCGAGGGCCGGGGGCGCACGTCGTGAGCGTGATGAAGACCTCCCTGCGCAACTTCTTCGCGCACAAGGGGAGGATGATTCTCTCCGGGCTGGCGGTCCTCCTCTCCGTCGCCTTCGTCTGCGGCACGCTCGTCTTCACGGCGACGATGCAGACCACCTTCGACCGGCTGTTCACCGTCAGTGCCTCGAATGTCATGGTCACGCCCGGCACGGCGGAGGACGAGGGCGGCTTCGACCAGGCCCCCGCGATGACCGGCCGTCCCGAGACCATGCCGGGCGACCTCGCCGGGACCATCCGCGACGTGGACGGCGTGGAGGAGGTCACCGGCTACCTCGACTCGCAGAGCGTCGTCGCGGTGGACGCCGACAACGAGAACATCGGCCCCACCACCGGCGCGCCCACCATCGTCGCCAACTGGACGCCGGTCGAACTGCGCACCATGGAGATCGTCGAGGGCTCGGCCCCCGAGGGCTCCGGCGAGGTGATGGTGGACTCGCAGACCGCCGAGAACTCCTCGGTGGCCATCGGTGACGAGCTGCGACTGCTGAGCGTCGGCGGGACCTTCGAGGCCACCGTCTCCGGCATCGTGGAGTTCCAGGTCACCAACCCCGGCGCCACCGTGCTCTACGTGGACACCCCCACCGCGCAGGAGATCCTGCTCGGCGGCGAGGACGGCTACACCGCCTTCTACGTGGACACCACCGGTGCGGTGTCCGACGAGGAGATGCGCGACCGGGTGGCCTCCGCCGTGGATGGCGGGCAGTACCTGGTGCGCACCTCCGAGCAGTACGCGGAGGACAACCGCAACGCGCTCGGGGAGTTCCTCGACATCATCCGCTGGGTGCTGCTCGGCTTCGCCGGCATCGCCCTGCTGGTCGGGATCTTCCTGATCGTCAACACCTTCACCATGCTGGTCGCCCAGCGCACCCGGGAGATCGGGCTGTTCCGCGCCATCGGCGCGCAGCGCGGCCAGGTCAACCGCTCGGTGATGATCGAGGCGCTGCTGCTGGGCGTCATCGGATCGGTGCTCGGTTTCGTCGCAGGCATCGGCATCGCCGTCGCACTGATGGCGATCCTGGGCGCGCTCGGCATGAACCTGAGCACCGACGACCTCACCATCGGGTGGACGGTGCCGGTCACCGGCATCGTGCTGGGCGTCACGGTCACCCTGATCGCCGCCTGGATCCCCGCCCGCCGGGCCGGCCGCATCACCCCGATGGCCGCCCTCCAGGACGCCGGCAACCCCGGCGACGTGAGGGCCGGACGGATCCGGGCCGCGATCGGCGCCGCACTGCTGGCGCTCGGCACCGTCGCGCTGATCGCCGTCACCGGCACGGAGTCCGCCGGCACGGCCGGGCAACTCCTGGGCGTGGGCATCCCGCTGACCCTGGTCGGCCTGGTGCTGGCCGCCCCCGCCCTGGTGGGGCTGGTGATCCGGGGCCTGAGCGCGGTGTTGCTGCGCGGCTTCGGCTCCATCGGCCGACTGGCCGAGCGCAACGCCCTGCGCAACCCCCGGCGCACCGGTGCCACCGCCTCCGCGCTGATGATCGGCCTGGCGCTGGTGTCGGCGCTGTCGGTGGCCGGCGCCTCCCTGGTGGCCTCCACCGACAAGGCCATCGACGAGAGCATCGGCGCCGACTTCATCGTCCAGAACGACAACTTCTCGCCACTGATGCCGGAGGCGACCGAGGCCGCCCGGGGCGCGGATGACCTGGAGGCGATCTCGGAGTACCGGGAGCTCCCCGCCGAACTCACCCCGGCGGACGGGGGCGAGACGTTCGACCAGAGCCTGGGCATGGTCAACGAGGCCTACCCGCAGGTCTTCTCCGTCGATGTCGCCGAGGGGGACATCGACGAGGCCCTGGCCCCCGGCGGCATCTCGCTGACCGACACCGTCGCCGAGCGGCAGGGCGTGGAACTCGGCGACGAGCTGGAGGTCCTGACGCAGGGCGGGGGCACCACCACCCTGACGGTGCGGGCCATCACCGTCTCGGCGGGCGCCACGATGGAGGGCGACCTCGCCTACATCGGCCTCGAAGGGGCCGAGGAGTTCGTCCCGGCGGAGGCGATGCCGCTGTCGTGGGGTGTCTTCGCCATCGCCGAGGAGGGACGGCAGGCCGAGGCCCGGGCCTCGCTGGAGGCGGCCCTGGAGCCGTTCCCGCAGGTCGTGGTCCGTGACCAGGCCGACTACAAGGAGCTGGTCCGCAGCGAGGTCGGCATGCTCCTCAACATGGTCTACGGGCTGCTGGCGCTGGCGATCATCGTCGCGGTGCTGGGTGTGATCAACACCCTCGCCCTGTCGGTGGTCGAGCGCACCCGGGAGATCGGCCTGATGAGGGCCATCGGACTCTCCCGGCGGCAGCTGCGGCGGATGATCCGACTGGAATCGGTGGTCATCGCGCTCTTCGGAGCGGTGCTGGGCGTCGCCCTGGGCCTCTTCTGGGGCTGGGCCTCGCAACAGGTCATGGCGCTGGAGGGGATCGACGTCCTGGAGATCCCGGTGGACGTGATCGTGATCGTCTTCATCGGCTCCGCCCTGGTGGGCCTGCTGGCCGCGCTGATCCCGGCCTTCCGGGCGGGACGGATGAACATCCTGCGGGCCATCGCCACCGAGTGACGGTCCGGCCGCACCGCCGCGTCACCGACCGCCGCCCCCGGCGGGTCCTCCGGGACCCGCCGGGGGCGGCGGCGCGTTCGGCGGCATGCCCCCGCACCGCGCGCCCCCACCACACCGCTGCGCGCCCGCCGGAGGGGGGACACAATCGGGGAGGAGCAGGTCGGAGCGACCCTACGATCGGAAGTGAGTGCGGTGACACCTGAGCGCGACAGGAGGCCGGATGTGGCGATGACCGTGGTCGGCCCCCGTGCCGGCACCCCACTGCTGGACGCGGCCGAGGGGTTGTACGAGGCGCTCCCCGGTCACCGCGTGGAAATCGTCGGAGGACGCCTTCTCGTGACCCCCCCACCGGACTCCGGGCACGCCCGCTCCCTCACCCGCCTGACCTTCGCCCTGGCGCCGTTCCAGGGGCACGGTACCGAGGTGGTGCAGGGGGTGGGGCTGTGGCTGCCCACCGGGGACGAGGACTACGCGGTACCGGACCTGGCCGTGGTGGAAGTCGGGTTCGGCAAGCACACGGTCGCCTTCAACTGTTGTGCCCCCGAGGTCTTCCGCATGGTCGTGGAGATCACGTCGAGCAACCGGATCACCGACCTCACGGCCAAGCCGCAGAGCTACGCCGCCGCCGCCGTCCCCGTCTACCTCGTGGGGGACCGGCGGCGGCGCGAGGTGGTGGTGTTCTCCGACCCCCGGGGCGGCGAGTACCGCTCACGGGCCGTGTACCCGTCGGGGGAGCGGTTCCTCGTGCCGGAGGTGGTGCGGATGGGCTCCGACTTCCCCGTGCACCCCCGGGGCGACGGCTCGGACGGTACGGACGGCGCCGGGCCGGCGGTGGAGCTCGACGTCGACGATTTCCTGATCGTCGAATGACCCGGGGCCCCGATGACCCGGCCGGCGCCGGGTGGCTCCGTCCCCGGGGCCGCCGCACGGCGCGGGGCGTCGGTGGGCGGGCGTAGGGT
>NZ_VKHS01000427.1 GCF_014141525.1 Streptomyces calidiresistens | reverse complement strand
TCCCCGCCCCGCCCGGGGCTCTGCTTTGTCCACCGGCTGTGGACAAAGCAGAGCCCCGGGCCCGCCCCGATCAGGCCAGGGCGGCCGGAAGCGGGGTGTGGTGCACCACGGTCAGCCCCGAGACCGCCCGGGTCAGCGCCACGTACAGCCGCCGCAGGCCGGTCCGCTCGTCCGGCTCCGCGCCGATCACCGCCGCCGGCTCGTCCAGCACCACGTGGTCGTACTCCAGGCCCTTCACCAGTGAGGCCGCCACCAGCGTCAGCCTCCGCCCCGCCGAGGTCTCGTCCCCCGGCCCCAGCGGCTCGTGTCCGGCCCCGGCCAGCGCCGCGCGCAGCGCCGGCAGCCGGGCGTCGGCGGCGATCAGCCCCACCGACCCCTCCCGTTCCAGCGCCTCCCCGCAGGCCGCGACGACCGCCGCGTCCAACTCCCCGGCCGCCACCCGCCGCACCCGCAGCGACCCGGGGGCCCGTCGCACCGAACCGGCCTCCGCCAGCCCCGGCGCGATCATCGGCAACAGCCGCGAGGCATAGGCGATGATCTCCCGCGGCACCCGGAACCCCCGGGTCAGCTCCGCCACCGTCGCCTCCGGCTTGCCCAGGTGCCCCATGGCCTCCTGCCAGGTGCCGGTGGCCCACGGCGTGGTGCCCTGCGCCAGGTCCCCGAGCACCGTCACCGAGCCGGTCGAACACCGCCGCCCCACCGCCCGGTACTGCATGGGGGACAGGTCCTGCGCCTCGTCCAGGACCACGTGCCCCAGGGACGGGGTGCGTTCCACCAGGTCACGGGCCTCGTCCACCAGCACCAGATCGGCCGGGGACCAGGGCGCCGAACGGACCCCGCGCGCCGGGCGCGGCCACGCCAACAGTTCCACCTCCTCCGGCTTCAGCACCCCTTCCGCCCGCTCCGCCAGGAACTCCGGGTCCGAGAGCAGCCGCAGCACCACTTTCGCCGGGTCCACCGCCGGCCACACCCGGCGGACCATCGCCTTCACCGGCGCGCTGCGCGCCACCGCCGCCTGCACCCGGTCGTCCGGGGCCTCCCCCGCCCGCTCCATCCGCACCAGTACCGCGTGCGCCAACCGCTGCGGCAGCGCCTCCAGCGCGGCGCCGTACCGGATGTCCCGCTCCAGCAGTTCGCGCACGATCTCGGCGACCTCGTGCGCCGGGACCCGCCACCGGCGGGCGCCGCGCGGCACCTCCAGCGCCTCCTCCGGCATCCGCACACCCGAGCGCACCGCCCGGCGCAGCACCTCGGCCATCCGCGCGTCCCCCTTGAGCCGGGCCACCGCCGGATCGTCCGTGCCGCGCGGCTCGGGGCCGCCGGGGACCGTCACCAGCGCGTCCACGGTGGTCTGCCGCACCTCCAACTCCCCGAGGGCGGGCAGGACCTGCTCGATGTACCGCAGGAAGGAACGGTTGGGGCCGATCACCAGCGTGCCGGAGCGCGCCAGCCGCTCCCGGTGGGCGTAGAGCAGGTACGCCACCCGGTGCAGGCCCACCGCCGTCTTCCCCGTCCCCGGTGCCCCCTGGACGCAGAGGCTGCCGCGCAGCGGGGCGCGCACGATCTCGTCCTGCTCCGGTTGGATGGTGGCGACGATGTCCCGCATCGGGCCGACGCGCGGACGCTCGATCTCCCGCAGCAGCAGGTTCCCGCCGGTCGCGCCGTTCCCCGGGTCGGTGGCGGCCCCGGCGCCGTGCCCGCCGAGGTGTTCGTCCTCCAACGCGGTCAGTTCCCCGCCCTCGTAGCCGAAGCGGCGGCGCAACTCCACGCCCTGCGGGTCGGCGGGGGAGGCCCGGTAGAAGGGTTGCGAGACGGGGGCCCGCCAGTCGATCACCATCGGGTCGCCGTGCGCGTCGTGGACGTGGCGGCGGCCGATGTGGAACCGGCGGCCGACCTCGTCGTCCCCGGCGTCGTCCCCGGCGTCGTTCCCGGGGCCGGTCCCGGCGTCGATCGGGCGGAGGTAGTCGAGGCGACCGAAGAACAGCGGGGTGTCGGCCAGATCGGCCAGGGCGGCGATCCGCCGCTCGACGTCACCGCGCAGCACCTCGGCGGTGACCCAACTCGCGGTGACGTCGCCGATGTCCAGGGCCTCGGCGTCGGCGCGCATGGCGCGCAGCGCGGCTCGTGAGGCGGCGAGGTGCGCCCGCTCCACCGCCAGCGGATCGGTCCGGTCGTCGGGTTCGCGGTCGGCGGGTGGTGCCGGGACCCGGGGAGCGGTGGGGGGAAGGGAATCGGCGGTCTCGGACATGCCGGCGGGAGCCTCCGTGGACGTGCGGGCACGACGGGGCCCGGCACGGTGCCGGCACCAGCCGGTCCGATGGACCCCGCGGGCGCGCGACCGTGCCGGGAGGGTGCCCGGATGCGGACGGTTCGGGAAGCCGGCCGGTTACCGTCCGGTCGGCGCCCTCGCCCCGGCACGCGGCGGGGGACCGGAGGGCGGAAGTGCAGAAGGATAGACGCGGGCCCGGGTTGCGACAAACCAATTTCCCGGGGGGCCGACCCCCGGGGCGCTCCCCGGTGCGGGCCCGGTACCCCTACGGGGTGTTCACCCGAACGGTTGATCAGGGGCGATCCGGAATTCGATCCCCCGAATGATGACGAAGGGGGGCTTCCGGTTGCAGTCTGGACATATGGCCACCACGACTTTTCCGCACCGCCGTCATCGCCCCGCCTCCGGCGCCACCGCCCTGGGGACCGAGGGGGCGGGCCGCCCCGCCCGGCACCGTCACCCCGTCGGCGATACCCTGCGCGCCGTCCGGGTCTTCCTGGTCACCGCCGCCGAGGTCGCGCTCCTCGGCCGGGTGGACCGGGAGAGCCCGGCCGCCGACCGCCGGCGGACCGGCCCGCCGGGGCACGACCCCGCCGCATCCGCCGCGCCGGCCGACCCCGACGGCACCGAGCCGCCCGGGGGGCCGACCGCCGGGATCCCGCACCGCGCCTGACCCGGCGCGGGCACCGGCCCGCGCCGGGCGGTCACCCGGCCCCGGAGGCCGACGGGTGTCCCGCCCCGGGATCGGGCGGCCCCGTCCCGGCGCCGTCGGGCGACCGCGTCAGGGGTTGGACCCCGGCTCGGGGGCGTCCTCCGCCGTGATCTCCGTCGCGTCCACGATCCGGTAGGCGTACCCCTGCTCCGCCAGGAACCGCTGCCGGTGCGCCGCGAAGTCCTGGTCCACGGTGTCCCGCGCCACCACCGAGTAGAACCGCGCCTCGTGCCCGTCCGCCTTGGGCCGCAGCACCCGGCCCAACCGCTGTGCCTCCTCCTGCCGCGACCCGAACGTCCCCGAGACCTGGATGGCGACGGTGGCCTCCGGGAGGTCCACCGAGAAGTTCGCGACCTTCGAGACCACCAGTACCGGGACCTCCCCCGAGCGGAAGGCGTCGAACAGCTTCTCCCGCTTCGCGTTGGTCGTCTCGCCCTTGATCACCGGCGCGCCGAGCGCCTCGCCCAACTCGTCCAACTGGTCGATGTACTGCCCGATGACCAGCGTCTGCTCCCCGGCGTGCCGGCGCACCAGCCGCCTCACCACCCGCAGCTTGGAATCGGTGGTGGCGCAGAACCGGTACTTCTCCTCCGGCTCGGCCGCCGCGTACGCCAGCCGCTCGGAGTCGGTCAGGTCCACCCGCACCTCGACGCAGTCGGCCGGCGCGATGTACCCCTGCGCCTCGATCTCCTTCCACGGCGCGTCGAAACGCTTGGGGCCGATGAGCGAGAAGACGTCGGACTCCCGGCCGTCCTCGCGCACCAGCGTCGCGGTCAACCCCAGGCGCCGCCGGGCCTGCAGGTCGGCGGTGAACTTGAAGACCGGCGCCGGCAGCAGGTGCACCTCGTCGTAGACGATCAGGCCCCAGTCGCGGGAGTCGAACAACTCCAGGTGCGGGTAGATCCCCTTCCGGCGGGTGGTCAGCACCTGGTAGGTCGCGATGGTGACCGGTCGGATCTCCTTGCGGGAGCCGCTGTACTCCCCGATCTCGTCCTCGGTGAGCGAGGTGCGGCGCACCAGTTCCGCCTTCCACTGCCGGGCGGAGACCGTGTTGGTCACCAGGATCAGCGTGGTGGACCGCGCCGTGGCCATGGCCCCCGCCCCGACCAGGGTCTTCCCGGCACCGCAGGGCAGGACCACCACGCCCGAGCCGCCGTGCCAGAACCCCTCCACGGCCTGCTTCTGGTACGGACGCAGCGCCCAGCCGTCCTCCCGCAGGTCGATGGGGTGCGCCTCGCCGTCCACGTACCCGGCCAGATCCTCGGCGGGCCAGCCCAGCCGCAGCAGCGTCTGCTTGATCTGGCCGCGCTCGGAAGGGTGCACGACGACGGTGTCCTCGTCGATGCGGGCGCCCACCAGCGGCTTGATCCGCTTGGAGCGCAGGATCTCCTCCAGCACCGGGCGGTCGGTGCTGGAGAGCACCAGGCCGTGCGCCGGGTGTTTGGAGAGGGTCAGCCGGCCGTAGCGGGCCATCGTCTCGGCCACGTCCACCAGCAGGGACTGCGGCACCGGGTAGCGGGAGTGGGTGAGCAGGGCGTCCACCACCTGCTCGGCGTCGTGGCCGGCGGCCCGGGCGTTCCACAGGCCCAGCGGGGTGACCCGGTAGGTGTGGATGTGCTCGGGCGCGCGCTCCAACTCGGCGAAGGGCGCGATGTCCCGACGGCAGGCGTCGGCCCGCTCGTGGTCGACCTCCAGCAGCAGGGTCTTGTCGCTCTGGACGATCAGCGGACCGGCGTTCACGCGCGTTC
>NZ_VKHS01000426.1 GCF_014141525.1 Streptomyces calidiresistens | reverse complement strand
GTGCCACCGTGCCCGCGATGACGCGGGCTCCACGACACCACGGCTCCCCACCCCACCCCCGCTCCTCCGAAAGGACTTCCCGTGCAGTGGATCCACCTCGGTATCGCGATCGTCTTCGAGATCGCCGTCGCCCTCTCCGCCGGTAAGGCCGACGGATTCACCAACCGCCGGTGGACGCCGGCGACCCTGCTCAGCGGCGCCGCGGCCACCTACTTCCTCAGTCTGGCGCTGCTGACCTTCAACGTCGGTGTCGGCTACGCAATCTGGACTTCCGTCGCCGGTGTCGGCATCACTCTGCTCGGAGCGCTGCTCTTCGGCCAGCGGCTGAACTGGCGCAAGGCGCTGGGCATCGTCGTCATCATCGGCGGGGTCGTCGGGCTCCAGCTCAGCGGCGCCGCCTGAGCATCCCGTCGTCCCGTGCCGGCCACCCCCCGCGAACCCTTCCCACGAGCCCTCCCCACGAAAGGATTCACCCCCATGTCCAATTCCGCTCCCGGTCGGACCCGATCCTGGATCATGCTTCTGCTCGCCGGAGGCTTCGAGGTCGGCTACGCGCTCGCCGTCGGCGGCAGCGAGGGCTTCACCCGGCTGACCTGGTCACTGGTCGCCGTGGTGTTCTTCCTGCTGACCCTCTGGGCACTCAGCGTCGCGCTGCGCGCCATCGATGTCGGCATCGGCTACGCGGTGTGGGCGGGCATCGGAGCGGTCGGCGCCGCGCTGCTGAGCCCCGTCGTCTTCAACGAGACGCTCACCGCGTTCCAGGCCATGTGGCTGGCCGTCATCATCGCCGGTGTGGTCTGGCTCAAGCTCGCCGACAGGCCCCGGGAGGCCCCGCCGGCCGCCGCCCCGACCACCTTCCGGGAAGTGCAGGGCGCGGGCGTCTGACCGGGTGGACGCCGGATGGCCCGTCACCTTCCGTCGGTTTTTCGGAAGGTGACGGGCCACTCCCGTCTCCCCCCGGTTCGGCGATGGCCGTCCGGTCGCGGAACGGGCGGCCCGCCGACGGGCAGACCCCGCCGAACGGACCGCACGGACAGGGCCGGTCGGGGGATGGGACCGAGGGGAGCCGGCAGGCGGCGCGGGCACCCCGTCCCCTCACCGTCAGAGGCGTTCGAGGGTCCAGGTCTGGGCGACGGAGGAGTTGCAGGGCCACTGGGCGACGTTGGCCCCGCGATCGGTGGAGCTGCTCCGCACGTCGAGGCAGAGGCCGCTGTGCGAGGCGACCAGTTGGTGGGCGCCGTTGCCGAGGGACTCCACCCGCCACTGCTGGGTGGCGGTGCCGTTGCACGACCACATGCGAACGTTGGCGCCCGGGCCCGTCTCGCTGTTGGCCACCTCCAGGCAGTTGCCCGAGATGGAGAGGGTGAAGGTGTCGGAGGCGCCGGTCGCGCCGAAGCGGAAGCGCTGGGCGGCCGTGCCGTTGCAGGCCCACTGGTGGACGTTGACGCCCGAGGAGGTGTGGTCCCCGCCGATGTCCAGGCACAGGTCGGCGCCGGTGCCCGCGTGCAGGCGGTAGGTCGTCCCGGCCGTGAAGGTGTCGCCCACCGATCGGGGCTCCGACTCGGGCTCCTCCTCCGGTTCGGGCTTTTTCTTCTTCGGCTCCGGCTCGTCCCCGGCCTCCGGCTCCGGGTCCTCCTCGGCTTCCGGCTCGGTGGGATCCGGGGCCGGCGGGGGCTGCACGGGCGGGATGTACAAGGGCTGGGAGGCCTCGCCGGGTTCCGACTCCTCCTCTTCGTCCTCCTCCCCCTCCTCGGAGGGGGAGGGCTCCGGCTGCGGGTCCGGTGCCGGGAGCGGCAGGAGGGACTGCGGGGCCCCCGGCTCCTCCGTGGAGGCCACGGTCCCGGTCCGATCGCCCCGCTCGGGCCACACCGCGCCCACCGCCACCACCCCGGCCGTGAGCAGCGCCGCCGCCGCGACACCGCCACCCAACGTCGTCAACACCCGACGCCCGGGCATCAGACCACGCCGCCCCCGCGTCGGCTCGGCGGTGAACGTCGCGGCGAACGTACCGGGCGAATCCTGCTTGTCCTGTGTCATCGATGCCTCGTGATCGAAACGGTCGGAACGGTCGGTGCGGAAGGCCCGGCACGGGAGCGGCTCCCACCGCCCGAGGGCCCTCGCTCCGCCCGCGAACAACGGTCGGGAGCCGCACGTGGGGGGTGGTGGATCGACGGGTCTCCCGGTGGAGGCGCGGTGGTCCGGGTCGTCCACAGGCTTCCGGGAACCGGAGGGACCGGCGTGGGACCGGGCCGCCGGTTCCCGACGCGGGAAGGACTCGGGTGCGGGGCGATGGACCGCCCCGTCCCACCCCGGCGGCCGACGGCGCTGACGGCCTCCGTGTCGCGGATGATGCCCCCCGGGGCGTCGGTGGGTACGCCTCCGTGAGGAACGGTACACCGCCGCACTCCCCGGGCGGCCGGTGACCCCGGGCCCTGCGGTGCTCCATCTTCTCTTGTGGTAGCGGGAGTTGAACGGTGGCCGAACGGGGAGCGGGCGGGGATCGACCTCCGGTGGACGAGCCGGCGGCACCTCCGTCCGTTCCGCCCGGAGCCGACGGGCCGGATGCGGTCCGACCGTCCCGATGGGGTCGCCGGTGGAACGGGCGACCTCCCGGCCGGCACCGGTCTCCGGAATGCCTCGCCCCTCGTTGCCTCCGGGACGACCGCCCGTTCCACCGGTTGGGAGTCCGCGGGCCCATCGGCCCGCTCCGACCCCGGGCCGGAAATGCCCCTCATGGGGGGATTCATGCTTTTCGCCGAAAAATCGACAGAGATCAGCTTTTTCGCATCGGCGGGAAACGCGCAACCCCGAGTCGGAGGAATCCACTCCGGTTTTCCGGCCCGTATTATCCCCGATTCATCTGCTCGAACCATGGACCGCCACGCCCCGGACCGGACCCATTGACGATCGGAACTCATCGCGGAAGGGGAAGTCCGAGACCCGGCCCCCACATATGGTGGTTGATGCACGCACGACTCTCCCGCCCCTCCCGAACGAAAGGAAAGGCGGGACCCGCGAGACGTGGCCGCGACCGGGATATCCGTGCCGGCCGCAACCGATTGTCCCGTGTCACGCCCCCCCCGGGTGCCCCACTCCCCCCGGGGAAATCCGGAATGTCATGGCCATGCCCTCCCCGGGCCACGGTGAAGCCCGGGCGACGCCCCCAGCCACCCGCCGACCACCACCGGGAGGCCGGGACACCCACGGGGCCGATGAGCACGGAGGCCGCGCCCGGGCGACACGAGGAATGACCGATTGTCGCCCAACCCCCGGACCGGATGACCGAAACGGAATGCCACCCACCCCATCCCGCCCGGGAGAAGCATGTGGCATCGACCCGCCACGATGCCCGTTCCGCGCCCGAATCCGGGGCCGCCACCACTTCACGCACTTCGCCGTCGAATGGTTCATCGATAACACCGACTTTTTTCGGCCTTCTTCTCGTTTAATGCTCAACTTGCCTCCGTGACGCCCCTGTTAATGTTTGAGGAACGGCGGCCGAATCGCCCGCTCGACGGGGCGGCGCGTACACGACGAAGCGGTTCCCGGCCGCCGACTGCCCGAGAAAACCGGGGGTCCCATGCATTGTCACCGCGCATTACCACGGAACGGAGGGGCACGAAGTACATTGACACGCAACGGATCACCTCGGGTCGAGACCCCACCTCCTTCATGAGCCCACGCCCTCCGCCCCCCCGGAGAGCGTCCCCATGAAGGTGTGTCATCGGCATCCCCCTCACCCCCACGTCGATCCCGGGCGAGTGCCCCGTCAAAACTCAGGTGGTGACCCCATGCAGGTATGTGCCCCACCCACCAGCGTCTTCGTGACCTGGCTGGCGGATCACCTGGAAGAGGTGACCGACGAGGTCATCGAGAAAATCGGACGCAAGACCGTTTCGACGAGTCCCCTCTACAGCGACCCGGCCCTGCAGGCCGTCCTTCGATCGGAAACCTCCAGGCTGCTCTCCCGCATCATGGAGGAACTGGAGATCCCCCAGCCGACCCCCCTCGACTCGCCCGAGGCCGGGCACATCGCGCGACTCGCCGCCCTCCACGGCACTCCCCTGGACAGCCTGGTGAATGCCCACTGGGAGGCACTCAGCGTCGTCCAGGACGCCTACTTCCGAGCCGCGCGGGAAGCGCAGGTCCCACCGGAGGAAGCGCTGAGAATCCTGCACACGGGGTGTCGCCGCCTACTCGAACACACCTCGTGCCTCATCGAGACGGCCACCCGGGAGTATCTCGAGGCACGACGCAGCAACGAGACGGACGAGAACGCCATTCGCCTGGGCCGCATCCAGGCGGTGCTGAACGGGCCGGAGACACGGATCCCCCACTCGCCCTACGACGTCGGGGCCGAGCACGTCGCGGTGGTGGCCGGCGGCCCGGTCGCCGGGGTGGTGAACGCGTACGCCCGGCAACAGGGCTCACGCGCCCTCGCCGCCTTTGTCGACCAGGATGTCATCTGGGCCTGGTTCTCCTCCGTCCCGCCCCAGCGACTCCTGACCACCGTCCTGGCGGGAACACCGGCCGGCGCCGTCGGCGTCGGCGCCCCGGGCAGGGGCGTCCAAGGCTTCCGACAGTCGCACCGCGAGGCGCAGGCCGCCCATCGGGTGTGCCTGCGGACCGGGCGCCCCGGGATCCAGTTCTCCGACGTCATTCCCGAGTCCATGGCCCTGACCGACATGAACTCCACCCGCGGACTGGTGCTTCGCCAATTGGGCCGGCTCGCGAGGG
>NZ_VKHS01000425.1 GCF_014141525.1 Streptomyces calidiresistens | reverse complement strand
CCCCGGGGCCGCCCGCCGTCGGGGCCGCCCTCCCGCCCGACAGCCGCAGGTACAGCAGCGCCGCACCGGTCACCACCAGCGGCCACAGCAGGTACGGACCCGACATCACCAACAGCAGCAGCACCGCGCCCAGCGAGACCAGCGCCGCCGCCCGTCCCCGGCTCCCGCGCGGCAGCAGCCGGATCGCCGCCGCCACCCCGATCGCGTACACCGTGACGAGGGACCCCGTGGCCAACAGCACCAGCGGCCGGGCCCCGACATCCAGCGCCACCACCGTCAGCAGCGCCGCCAGGGCCCCGCCCGCCACCACGCCCAGGCCCCGCCGGGGCACCTCCCCCGAGACGCTGCCGCGCGCCAGCACCCGGGGCAGCGAGCCGTCCCGCCCCAGCGCCGCGCCCAGCTTCGCCGCCCCCGCGTAGTAGACGTTCATGGCGCCCGCCGTCAGCATCAGCGCCGCCGCCGCGGCGAACCACCGGGCGCCGTCCCCCATGCCCAGCGCCATCAGGTCCGCCAACGGCGCCTCGGAGCCGCCCGCCGCCGCGCCCAACACCGCGACCACGGCGAACGCCACCGACAGGTAGAGCACTCCGACCACCACCACGGCCGCCCCCGCCGACCGGGGCAGATCCCGTTCCGGCCGCCGGAACTCCCCGGCCAGGTGCGTGATCGCCTCCCACCCAGCGATGCACCACACCAACAGCGCGGCGGCCGGCCCGACCGCCGCCCAGCCGTGCGGGGCGAAGGGCTCCAGGTTCCCCGCCCGGGCGTGCGGCAGCGCCAGCGCCACGGAGACCAGCAACAGCGCCGCCAACAGGCCCGCCAGCACGAACTGCAACCGCCCCGAGACCCGGACCCCGGCGGTGTTGGCGGCCGTCACCGCCACCATCAGGCCCACCGCCGTCACCGCCACCGTCGTCCGCCCGCCGCCGAACGCCGAGGCGACGTACGCCCCGCCGAACAGCGCCGCCGCGGCCGCTCCCGGCGGCACGGCCAGGAAGAAGCACCACCCCACCACCGTCGCCGCGCGCTTGCCGAACGCCAGCCGCGCGTACGTGGACACCCCGCCCGCGTCGGGGTACCGGGCGCCGAGCGCGGCGAAGGTCGCGGCGAGCGGGACGGAGATCACGATGAGCGCGAGCCAGGCCACCAGCGAGGCCGGCCCCGCCACCTCGGCGGCCAGCGCCGGGAGGGCGATCACGCCCGTGCCCAGGACCGCCCCGACGTACATGGCGGTGCCCTGCGCGGCGGTCAGCCCGGCGGGCCGCGTGGGGCCGGACCGGGCGGGGCCGGACCGCGTGAGGGAAGTGCGTGGAGTCATGCGGCTCAGCCTCGCCGCTTTCCCGCGCCCCGCCCATCGTCGGAAATGCCATCGTGCGCTAAATTCCCGCCATGACCGGACACGTCGTGGCGGTCGCCGTCACCAGCGGCGCCCCCACCTTCGAACTCGCCGTCCCCTGCGAGGTCTTCGGCGTCGACCGCCGCGACATCGTCGACCCCTGGTACGACCTGCGCCTGTGCGCCGCCGAACCCGGCGACCTGCGCAACTCCGCCGGGATGCGCGTGGACACCCCGCACGGGCTCGACGACCTCGTCGCCGCCGACACCGTCCTGGTCACCGCCTGCGCCCGCCCCGCGCAGCTCGCGCCCCCGGCCGGCCTGATCGACGCCGTGCGCCGCGCGCACGCCCGGGGTGCCCGCATCGTCTCGGTGTGCAGCGGCGTCTACGTCCTGGCCGAGGCGGGACTGCTGTCCGGGCGACGGGTCACCACGCACTGGATGAACGCCGCCGACCTCGCCCACCGCCACCCGGACGTCCACGTCGACCCCGACGTCCTCTACACCGACGACGGGGACATCCTCACCTCCGCCGGCACCGCCTCCGCCATCGACCTGTGCCTGCACCTGGTGCGGAAGGACCACGGCGCGGCCGTCGCCAACGAGGTGGCCCGCCGCATGGTCGTCCCGCCGCACCGCGAGGGCGGCCAGGCCCAGTACGTGCGCCCACCGGCCCGCCCGCTGCCGCGCGGCGACGACCTGGCGCCCGTGCTGCACTGGGCGCTGGACCGACTCCACGAACCGCTGACCGTCTCGCAACTCGCCCGCCGCGCCCACCTCGGCGAGCGCACCTTCGCCCGCCGCTTCCGCGACCGGCTCGGCACCACCCCGCTCCAGTGGGTGCTGCAACAACGCGTGCGACTGGCGCAGGAGTTGCTGGAGACCACCGACGAGCCGGTGGAGGGCGTCGCCCGCCGCACCGGCTTCGGGACGGCCGCCAACCTCCGCCACCACTTCGGGCGCGTCGCCGGGGTCTCCCCGCAGACCTACCGCCAGGTCTTCCGCCACCGGGCCGCCGTCGGGGCCGTCGCCGGTGCCGAACCGGCGGGCTCCGGTGCCGTCACCCCGTGAGGCACGGCCCGAAGGGGGTTTCCGTCACCCGCCGACCTGCCCGACCACCCTCGCCGACGAACACCCCGCCGGCCCGGGAACCACGCCCGGGCGGCGGCCGGGGGTCAGCGCCCCGGCGGCTCGGCACGGGGCAGCGCGCAGGCAGCCGTCCCACCCGGCATCCGGTGACGGTTGTCCGCGATCAACCGGTAGAGCCGGCGGGCCACCCACCGAACAGGCGGCAGGGTGAGCACCGTACCCGGCACCGCCCACCCCCGGCCCGCGCTCAGCAACGCCCTGGCCACCGCGTCGGCACCCCCGTACACGGCTCCGGACGGCGTCACCCACAGCACCTCGTACTCGGCACGCTCCGCCGTCACCCCCAGCGCCCGCAGATCCGCGAACTGACGCGGCACGATCTCGCAGCGGGGCCGCACGTGCCGCTCGGCGAACGCCGCCGAGGCACTGCAGAACCCGCAATCCCCATCGAAGACCAGCACAGGTGAAGTCCGCATCATCCCAGTGTGCCGCTTTTCCGGCAGACCCGGAGTTCTCGGGCCCCCGGACCCGACATCCCGGTGTCGGGAAGCGCACCCGCCAGGGCGATCCCCTTCCCACCCTCTCCTCCCAACCCGGCGAGGACGACGCCCACCCGGGAAAACCGTGAGCGGGATTCGCCGGCGGCCCCCGGGGCACACGCGAGCCATGACCCCCCGACGTGGGCCGGTACCCCTGCCCGTTCGACACCGCAGGACCCGCAACCCCACGGGTTCGCGGCGTACTTCCCTCCCGCGCCATGAGGGTCGGTGGGCGCGATGGAGAGGTGAACGGTGTTTGCGGGCTCCGGAACACCCATCCGAGGGGATACGTCCCTGGTCGGGTCCGGACCGTCACGAGGGAGAGGTGCTCACCGTGAAGCGATCGACCACCCTCACCCTCGCCCGGGTCGGGGCCGTCCTCATAGCCATCGGACTGCTCATGGTGTGGCTCGGATAGCAGCCTCCTCTCCCTCCATCCGTGAACGCGCGGGAGGAGGGACGAGCCGGGAGTCGGCGACGCCGTTCGACGACTGTGAGGGTGCCGGGGCCGGCGGAGGCAGTACGGGAACCGGACGGTGGTGATGGTTCCGTCGCCGGGGGCGCGTGATATTCGTCAACTTTCAACGGCCCCTCATCCGTCCCCCCGGTGCCGGTCCCCGGTATACGGAGCGGTACACGGATCCGCACCGGGGACCACCGGTCGGACCCGTGCCCGCGACGACACCGCCTCCGCTCCGCCGAGGGCTCCTTCGCGCTCCCGGCCGGTGTTTCCCGGTGTTCGGCCCGGTGCACGGACGGGTGGGCGCGCTCCGCCGGTGACCGATCAACCTCCGTACCGTGGCTCCTCCCCACACCCGGCCGGTGCCGGTGCGGTTCCCCGATCGGCTGTCCACCGGTAACGCTCCGTCAACACCCGTGTTATCGAATCCCGATGGTCCGGTGCGTTCGATGACGTCGCCCTCCGGACAGTCCCACGGGGCGGGAGAAAATAGTGGTGTGATGCCCTGCAACAAAACCGCTTGTTCGAAGCGTCCTACAGACAGAGCCACGCATGTCCAGACGCCGCAGCCGGCGAGCCGCCACAGGGAACGCACTATGTCCACCAGACTCCCCACCTCGGAATTAAGCGGGGTCGAGCCCACACTCCGGGCCCCGCACCAACCCGAGCGGAACGATCGCCCCGGTCATCGGGTCCCCGTCACGATCCACAGCACGGAACCCCTCTCCCGCGAGGGGGCGGCCAGCCTCCTGGGTCGGTACCGCGAGCTCGACATCACCGAGGACTCCGAGCTGCGTCCCGGCACGGTCGTCCTCGTGATCACGGATGTCCTCGACGGCCCCGCCCTCACCCTGCTGCGACGCGTCGCGCGTGCCGACGGTGTTCGGGCCGTCCTCGTCATCGGCGCTCTGCGCGAAGCCGAGCTCCTCGATGTGGTCGCCTGCGGGATCAGCGCCATCGTGTGGCGCCGGGAGGCGACCGGCAAGCAGTTGGCGCGGGCGGTGGTGGCGGCCGCGCGCGGCGACGGCAATCTGCCGGCCGATCTGCTCGGTCGACTGATCACCCAGGTCGGCGCGCTGCACCGTTCGGTGTCCGGTGGGGACGGTGTGCCCACCACGGGATTGACCGCTCGTGAAACGGAGGTGCTCCGCCTGGTCGCGGACGGTCTCGACACCGGTGAGATCGCCGCCGAGCTGGCCTACTCCGAACGCACCATCAAGAACATCATGCACGGGCTCACCACCCGCTTCCATCTGCGGAACCGGGCACATGCCGTGGCCTACGCGATGCGGGAGGGGTACATATGACCCCGCCCCCGCTCCC
>NZ_VKHS01000424.1 GCF_014141525.1 Streptomyces calidiresistens | reverse complement strand
GGGGCGGGAAGCGGGTGGTGGAAGTACGCCGCCCCGCCGGAGCCGGTGCCGCGTCGGGAGGCGGAGGGCCCGCCACGACGTCCGTCCCGGCCCGGTGGGGGAACCGGCCCCGAGCGCCCGGAAAAAGAGTCCGGATTTTCACCCGGCCGGCCCGGGAACCCGAGGGGAACATCCGTTCCCCCGTACCCCGTTCGGACGGGGTCGTCCGCGTTCCGACCCGCTGCCGCCCGTTCCGCTGCTCCCCCGCGCCCCGGACGGGCGCGCCCCTTCGTCCCGCACGCGCCCGGGCCCGCCCCGATCCGGGTGGATCGGGGCGGGCCCGGGTGGTGTCGTGCGGCGCCGGCCGGGAGGGGAGTCGGCGGGGGCCGCACGGAAGGGGTTCGCGGATTCCGGGAGGGGCGTCAGCCCCGGTCCTCGGGGCTCCCCTCGCCCTCACGGGTGTCGCCGGTCACGTCGGCCTCCGCCTGCTTGGCCTCGACCTCGGGGTCCAGGACCGCCGGCTCGTCGAGCACGTCCTCGCCCAGCTCGGTCGGGGCGGGGGGCTCCACCAGCCAGTCCGGGTTGGTCTGCTGGTCCCACCAGCGCCACGCCGCCCAGGCACCACCGACCACCAGGCCGGTCAGGCCGACCCACTTCACGGCCCTGCGGGTGCGGGCGCGGCGCTCGCGGCGACGCACGGCGCGACGGATCTCGGCGGGGCTCACGGCCCCGCGCAGCGCGGCGACGGCCGCCGCCGAGCGGGCCGCGACCTCCTCGCCCACGGGCCCGGCGTGCGCCCGGGCCGCCTCGATGCGGGGAGCCGCGGCGGCCTTGGCGTGGCGGGCGCCCTCGGCCGCCCGGTGCGCGGCGCGGCGGGTGCCGTCGGCGGCGCGGTGGGCGACCTCGTCGACTCCGTCGGGAAGCGAGCGGCGGGCCCGGTCCACGTGCGGGGCGACGTGCTTGCGGTAGTTCTTCTCCGCCTCCCGCACTGCCTTCCGGGTGCGGGGGGCGAGGTAGGTGCCCGTCTCGTGGGCGTAGTGCCGGGCGTTCTCCCTGGCCGACGCGGCGTACGGTCCCACCACCTCCGCCGCGTGCCGCGCGGTCTCCTTCGCATGGTCGCCGGCGGCGCGCACGCGTCCGTTGCGGTTCACGGTTCTTCCTTCCTGTCGGTGGCGGTCGTCATCGGCTGGTCCGGGGTGCTCCGAGCGGCCCCCGCCGGACACGCGGGCCGATGGAGCCGGGGCGGCCGGCGCGGGTCCTGTGTCTCGCTTGTCCACCGGTACGCAAATCATGCAGCCTCCGTTTCGATCGGGCACGCGAAACGGGCATCCGGGGCAGGGTGTGTCGCGGGGAGGGCTCGGCGGGTCCCGAAGGGGGTCGGTCGGCATGGCAGTATCGGGTGCCGTCACCGCAAGGACGACGGCACCGCACAACCGACGGAAGGTACGACGTGGCCGAGAAGCTGTACGCCACCATCACGACCAATCACGGGCCCATCCGGGTGGAGTTGTTCCCCAACCACGCCCCGAAGACGGTCAAGAACTTCGTGGAGCTGGCCGAGGGCACCCGCGAGTGGACCCACCCGGCGACCGGCACCAAGGCGGCCGCCAAGCTCTACGACGGCACCGTCTTCCACCGCGTGATCAGCGGCTTCATGATCCAGGGCGGCGACCCGCTGGGCAACGGCACCGGTGGCCCCGGCTACGAGTTCGCCGACGAGATCCACCCCGACCTGGCCTTCACCAAGCCCTACCTGCTGGCGATGGCCAACGCCGGGCCCGGCACCAACGGTTCGCAGTTCTTCATCACCGTGGGTCCGACCACCTGGCTGACCGGCAAGCACACCATCTTCGGCGAGGTCGCCGACGAGGCCGGCCGGAAGGTCGTGGACACCATCGCGGGCACCGCGACCGACGCCCGCACCGACCGGCCGCTGCAGGACGTGGTGATCGAGTCGGTCACCATCGAGCGCGCCTGAGGACGTGCGGTCCCCGCGGGACCGCCCGGACCGGGAGGGGCGGACGCCGACGGCGTCCGCCCCTCCCGGCGTTTCGCCGGTGTGCGGACCCACGAAAGGCGGGAAGGGGATGCGGGAAGGGGATGTGAGGGCGCCGGTGGGCACCGCCGGGGCGGCCCGGTTCCCGCGCGGGGGCCGGGGCATCACGGGAAACCGTAGGATCGACAGTCGGGCGGACACGCCACCCGCGGCGACCCGCGGCGGCCCGCGGCAAGAGGCGGCGAGAGGCAGCGAGAGGCAGCGAAAGGGAGGCCATGGCGGATCAGGGACCCCCCGAGGGACCGCGGGGACCGGGGGCGGAACGGCCGGGTGACCCCGGGTCGGGGCTCGCCGTCTGCTACCGGCACCCCGAGCGGGAGACCGGCATCCGCTGCACCCGCTGCGAGCGACCCATCTGTCCGGACTGCATGGTGGACGCCTCGGTGGGCTACCACTGTCCGGAGTGCGTGCGGGCCGCGGAGGCCTCGACCCGCGGCAGCCGTCCCCGGACCCTGGCCGGTGGCACCGTGCAGGCGGACCCGCGGCTGGTCACCAAGATCCTGCTGGCTCTCAACCTGGTGGTGTTCATCGGGGTGTTGGGGGCGGGCACGCCCCTGGTGCGCGACCTGGCGATGCTGGGGTACGCGCGGGCCGGGGCCTGGGACACCACCACCATCGGGGTGGCGGCGGGCGAGTGGTACCGCCTGCTGACCTCAGCCTTTCTGCACCAGCAGTTCTGGCACATCGGCTTCAACATGCTGGCGCTGTGGTTCCTGGGGCCGAACCTGGAGGCCGCCCTGGGACGCGCCCGCTTCCTGACCCTGTACCTGCTCTCCGCGTTGGCGGGCAGCACCCTGTCCTACCTGCTCGCGGCCCCGAACCAGTTGTCGCTGGGGGCCTCGGGCGCGATCTTCGGCCTTTTCGGGGCGATGGCGGTGCTGTTGCGCCGGCTGCGCTACGACATGCGGCCGATCCTGGTGCTGCTGGTGATCAACCTGGTCATCACCTTCCTGCCCGGGTTGAACATCGCGTGGCAGGCGCACCTGGGCGGACTGATCGCCGGCGCGGTGATCGCGTGGGCGATGGTGCACGCGCCCCGGGAGCGGCGGGCCCCGGTGCAGTACGGGACCTGTGCGGCGGTGGCGCTGGTGCTGGTGGTGGCGTGCGTGGTGCGCACCCTCCAACTGGTCGGCTGACCCGACCCCCCGCCCGCGGCTTTCCGGGGCGGGACTTTCCCGGTCGTGGCCTCCCGGGGTCGCCGGTCGCCCCGTTCGGGCCGGTCGGGAGCCCACCGACCGGCCCGAACGGGGTGGGGCCCGAGAGGGTTATCCACAGCCGGCGCCCGTTCGGGCGCGACATGTGGATGATCACACCGGCCGTCCACACCCCCCACCCGCTCCCCCTGCCCGGGGCATCTCCGCAGGCGAACAGGGGTGCGAGGGGATTCGCGGGTCCGTGCGAGCCACCGGCGCCACACCTCGACACAGAGGGTTATCCACAGCTCGACGGAAGATCACACGATCTGTGGATAACCCCCCGGGGGCACCCGGGCGCTACTTCCACTGGGTGGAGACGACGAATCCACCGGCGATGAAACCGAAGCCCACGACGATGTTCCAGTTGCCCAGCACGCTCACCGGCAGGCTGCCCTCGGTGATGTAGAACACCACGATCCAGGCCAGGCCCACGCCGAACAGCACGAGCATCAACGGCGCGACCCAGCTGCGACCGGAACTCATGTCCAGCTTCGCGGTCTGCTGCTTCTCGGGCTTCGCGGCGGAGCCGTCCTTCTTCTTGCGGATCCGGGACTTCGGCACGAGAGGTCTCCTGTCGGGTGCGCTGCCCCGGGGGCAGCGGGCGGCAGGTTGCCGCGGGTACGTGGTGGTGGATAGTCCGTTAGCGTAGTGGTTCGAACGGTCGGGAAGGGAGCAGGGTGCAGTGAACCGCTTCATCCCGCGCCTCCCGCGTCACCCCCGCCTCCGCCCGGGGCGCCTGGGCACCCTCCTCGTCTTCACCCTCGCCGGCCTCCTCTTCTGGACCGCCTTCAGCGTCTCCCGGGGCGCGGACCTCCGGAAGGACGACCCGCTGCTCCAGTTGTCGGACCTCATCCGCGACCGGGGCCGGGAGAACACCCGCCAGGAGGAGGCCACCGGCACACTGCGCGAGGAGGTGCGGGAACTCCGCGAGTCCGACACCGGCATCACCGACGCGGAGATCCGCGCCCTGGCGCGCGCCGAGGAGGCCGCCGGCCTCGCGGAACTCTCCGGCCCCGGCCTGACCGTCACCCTCACCGACGCCCCTCCGGACGCCGTCCCGCTGGTCTCCTGGGCCCCCGAGCCGAGCCCCAACGACCTCGTCATCCACCAGCAGGACCTCCAGGCCGTGGTCAACGCCCTGTGGGAGGGCGGGGCCCTGGGCGTGCAGGTGATGGACCAGCGACTGATCTCCACCAGCGCCGTGCGCTGCGTGGGCAACACCCTGATCCTCCAGGGCCGGCTGTACTCCCCGCCCTACACCATCACCGCCGTCGGGGAGCGGGAGGACCTGCTCCGCGCCCTCGACGAATCCCCCGCCGTCGGTGTCTACCGGCGGTACGTGGACGCCTACGGGCTGGGCTGGAAGGTGGACGAGCACTCCTCGGTCACCGTGCCCGGCTGGAACGGCACCACCGAACTCCAGCACGCCCGTCCCGTGGAGTGACGCCGGGGGCGCGCCGGGCACCGCGCCCCCGGCGCGGGAGGCGCGGCGTGATGCGCGGCACACCGATCCCCCCGCGCG
>NZ_VKHS01000423.1 GCF_014141525.1 Streptomyces calidiresistens | reverse complement strand
GAAAAGGGGTGCGGGAAAGGGGTGCGCCCCGGTCGATCGGGGGATCGACCGGGGCGCACCGGGCCGGGGCGCACGGCGGGCGACGCCGTGGCTCCCGCCGGGTGGTCAGAGACGCTCGACGACGTGGTCCACGCAGCGGGTCAGGGCCTCGACGTCGTCGGGCTCCACGGCGGGGAACATCGCCACCCGCAGCTGGTTGCGGCCCAGCTTGCGGTACGGCTCGGTGTCCACGATGCCGTTGGCGCGCAGCGCCTTGGTGACGGCGGTGGCGTCGATCGAGTCGTCGAGGTCGATGGTGCCGACGACCTGCGAGCGGTGCGCGGGGTCGGCGACGTAGGGGGTGGCGTAGGAGGACTTCTCCGCCCAGCCGTACAGCCGGCCGGAGGAGTCGGCGGTGCGCTCGACCGCCCACGCCAGGCCGCCCCGGCCGTTGATCCAGTCGATCTGCTCGGCGAGCAGGAAGAGGGTGGCCAGCGCCGGGGTGTTGTAGGTCTGGTTCTTGCGGGAGTTGTCGATCGCGGTCGGCAGCGAGAAGAACTCGGGCACGTGACGTCCCGACCCGTGCACGGCCGCGGCGCGCTCCAGCGCGGCGGGGGAGAAGAGGGCGATCCACAGGCCGCCGTCGGCGGCGAAGGACTTCTGCGGCGCGAAGTAGTAGACGTCGCTCTCCGCGATGTCCACGGGCAGGCCGCCGGCGCCGGAGGTGGCGTCGACCAGCACCAGCGCGTCCCCGTCCGCGCCCGCCGGGCGGCGGATCGGGGCGGCGACGCCGGTGGAGGTCTCGTTGTGGGTGAGGGCGTAGACATCCGTGCCCGCCTCGGCACGGGTCTCCGGCAGGGAGCCCGGCTCGGAGGTGATGACGGTGGGCTCGGCGAGCCAGGGGGCGAGCTTCGCGGCCTTGGCGAACTTCGAGGAGAACTCGCCGAAGGACAGATGCTGCGACTTCTCGCGGATCAGGCCGTGGGTGGCGATGTCCCAGAAGGCGGTGGTGCCGCCGTTGCCGAGGACCACCTCGTAGCCGTCGGGAAGGGAGAACAGCTCGGCGAGACCCTCCCGGACCCGACCGACGAGGTTCTTCACCGGAGCCTGTCGGTGGGAGGTGCCCATCAGGGAGGCACCCTCGGAGGCCAGGGCGTTCAGCGCCTCGGGCCGCACCTTGGAGGGGCCCGAGCCGAACCGGCCGTCGGCGGGCTTGATGTCTGCGGGAATCTCGATCTCAGCCACGGTTCGGGAGCGTAGTGCCCAGGCGCCCCTCGGTCACCCACCGGTCCGCCCGGTGAGACGTGTCGCCCGAACGGTGGAACGGGTGTCACCCGCCCGGTCGGCCTCCACCGTCCGGGGAGGCGAGCCACTCCTCGAAGGTGGTCGGCGCGATGCGGGCCCCTTCTGCGGGGAGCAGCACCTCGCCGTCCACCGCGCCATGGTGCTGCCGGGCCGAGGACGCCTTTCCACGTCGGTACGAGCCTCACCGATCGGCCCCGGGCGGCGTGGGTGCGGCGGGCCATGTCCACCGGGTCCTGCGGTTCGGGGCCGGCGGCGGCTTCCGGCTCGC
The DNA here is from genome assembly GCF_014141525.1 of Streptomyces calidiresistens. Taxonomy (GTDB): domain Bacteria; phylum Actinomycetota; class Actinomycetes; order Streptomycetales; family Streptomycetaceae; genus Streptomyces; species Streptomyces calidiresistens. The sequence continues at coordinate 3,247 of NZ_VKHS01000423.1, read as the reverse complement.
CCGTCCCGCCCCGGGGGTCACGCTCCTGATGATCGTCGAGGCCGTGGACGGCTCCTCTCCGCCCTACGAGTGCCGTGGGATCCGCCGGCGGGGACGGGGCGCCCTGCCCGCCGACGACTGCCGCACCCCGTGCGTGCTCGCCCGGCGGATGGAGCGGGCCCACGCGGCGTGGCGGACAGCCTGGCCGAAACCTCACTCGCCGACATCGTCACCGAGCTGCCGCCGGGGGCACCGTCCCGCACCCGGCGCCGCCTGACCGGGGCGCCGTGACCCCTGTCGGTGCCGACGCGTCGCGTGGCCGCGTGGCCACGGGGCCACGGCGCCACGGGGCCACGGGGCCACCCACGGTGGCGGTTCCCCCTCCCGCTCCCGGGAGGGGGAACCGCGGGGATGAGGTGGGTCGTCCACCGCGTCCCCGGTGTGTCACGGATTTCCCGATTCGGCGCCGTGAGCACTGCGCCGGGGCACCGCCCGAAGGGCGCCGGCTGCGGGCCCGACCGTCTCCGCGGGACCCTGTGCCCCGCCCCGTCGAGCGCGGCGGCGCAGCAGCTCCGTTCCGGCCGTCAGGGCGAGGAGGGCGAGGATCGCCACCACCGGCGGCCACGGACCGAGGTCGTTCAGCCATCGTGTGACCTCCCCCTGGATCCCCACGGCGAAGGAGATCACCGGATCGGCCCCGTCGAGGTCCCCGCGCAGGGCCCGCACCTCGTACCAGCCGTAGTACGTGACGTAGGCCCCGGCCGGCAGCATCAGGAGTCCGGCGATGCGATGGACCCGGGGGAGCAGGGAGCGCAGACGGACGGCCAGGGACCGCCGGGAGAGGGCGGCGGCCAGCGTCAGCGCCCCGACCACGATCCCCATGCCGGCCGCGTAGCCGAGGAAGACCGCCACCACGCCCGTGACGCTGCCGGCGCGGAAGGCGGTGGTGGTGATGGCGAGGAACGGCGCGATGGTGCAGGAGAGGGAGGCCAGGGCGTAGGAGACGCCGAACAGGGCCATTCCCCGTGCCGATTCGGTCGGGTTGCGGCCCCCGCCGCGGCGGCCGGGAAGCGGTAGCCGCAGGGTCCGACCGGAGAGCAACCACACCCCCAGTCCCATCAGCACCATGCCGATCACCACCGTGATCACCGGCAGTTGGCGTTCGACGGACAGCGCCAGAGGGGAGACGACCAGGCCGAACGTGCCGAAGACCAGGACGAACCCGCCGGTCATGGCGGCGGTGGCCACCGCCGCCCGGCGCAGGGCGGGGAGCCGGGAGTCGGTTCCACCGGCCCCCGCCTCCCGGTCCGGGGACCCGCCGACGAACAGGCCGAGGTAGGCGGGCAGCAGCGCGAATCCACAGGGGTTGACGGCGGCCAACATGCCGGCGGTGACGGCCAGGGCGAGGGGGATCCCGGTCACGGCACGCCCCTCAGCCGTTCGTCAGCGCGGCGATACGGGAGTCCAGTTCGTCCCCGCTCAACGCCCCGGGCACGGTCTCCACGGTTCCGTCGGCGGAGACGAAGGCGAAGGCGGGTTGGGAGGCGACGCCGAAGGCGCTCCACACCGAACCGTCGATGTCCCTGGCATGGGTGAACTCCGCCAGGTCCCGGTCGGCGACGAATTCCGCGTCCTCCTCGGGACCCCCGTGGCCGGAGACACCGAGGAAGGTCACCCGGTCGCCCCACTCCCGCTCGGCCTCGGCGACGACCGGCGCCTCCCCCCGGCACACCGCGCACCATGGCGCCCAGAACCACAACACCGCCGGTTTTCCGGCCAGTTCGGTGCCGTCGAACTCCCCGCCGTCCACGGTCGGCGCGACGAAGCGCAGGGCCTCGGCCACCGGGGCCTCCGCCTCGTCGGTGAACTCGGCCGTCTCCCCCGCCTTTTCGTCCCCGGCTTCCCCGGAGTCGCCGTCCGCGTCCGCCGGGGTGGTGGAGGAGGCCGTCCCCCCGTCGGTGGGGTCCGCTTCCCCCGCGGCACAGGCGGGCAGGAAGACCAGGGCGGCCGCGAGGAGGAAGGCGGTCAGGCGGAAGGGGGGTCGCATGGGCGCTTCCTTCGGTGGGGGTTCCGGGACACCTCGGCGAACGTTCCCGGGTGTCGGTGGACGGGCGGGAGCCGGCGGGTCCCGCCGCGGTGCCTCTCGGCACCGTCGTCCCGGAAACCCGCCGGCTCCCCCCACGACTTCCACCGCTCGGCACTTTTCCGCCGGAACCCCGTGCCGGCCCGGACCGAACCCGTCGAAGCGGCCGGTTCGGGACGCTTCAGGGCGTCCCCGTCCCCTTCCGGGGCCGGGGGTCCTCCACCAGTGACTCCCCGAAGGCGATCAGCCGGGTCACCGCCTCCCGGCGGACGGCGCCCCGGCGGGCCAGGGAACTGCTGATGCGCCGGTGGAGGTCCGCGTCCATGCCGCAGTGCAGGCAGGCCTCCAGATGGGCTGTCACCCACCGGGCGTCGGCCTCCGACACCTCGCCCGCGAGGTGGGCGTGCAGGATCCGGCCCACCCGGGCGCAGTCGATCCGCAGCCGCATGGCCGACCATCCCCGGCGGAGCGCCCGCATCATCGGGAACCCCCGCCGGGGGGCGTCGAACCGCCGTCCCGCAGACGTTTCCGGATGCGGTTGCGTGCCCGGTGCAACCGGCTCATCACCGTGCCCTCGGGGACGTCCAGCACCCGGGCCGCCTCCGCGTAGGACAGGCCGTGGACGTCGACCAACTCCACCACGCGGCGGTGGTGGGCCGGCAGCGTGAGCAGCGCGTTGTGCACGGCCGTGTCGAACTCGCCGTCCATGACGATCTCCTCGGGTCCGGCGGTGGGGCGTTCCAGTTCGGTCGCCGCGTCCCGGACCAGGTGCGGACGCCGGGCCCGGTTCCGGTTCATCTCGGTGCGTCGCAGGATGGTCAACAGCCATGCCCTCGGGTGTCGGCCGTCGAAGCGGTCCACGGCGCGGTAGGCCCGCAACAGGGTGTCCTGGACGAGGTCCTCGGCGTCCGCCGGTTGTGCGGTCAGGGTCGTCGCCACCCGCAGCAACATCTCCACCTCGGGCAGGACATGGCGGGTGAACGCCGCGTCCCGCGCGGTGTCCTGAGCCGCCCCGTGTCTCTCCACGCCCCGGAAACCCGCCGTGGGCGTGCCCGCATTCCACGTTATTCCACGTTCCGGCCGTGCGTTCGCTCTCGATCCGGCAGGTGCTCCCGCGCCGGCCCGGGAGCGGCGAACGCCGGTCCCGGCTCCCCGGCCCCCTCCGGGCGGGGAGGGGACCGGGGG
>NZ_VKHS01000422.1 GCF_014141525.1 Streptomyces calidiresistens | reverse complement strand
GTGGGGAACACGCCACCGGCGGCCCCCGTCCCCCGGCCCCCGGGTACGCGGCCTCAGCCCTCCCGCTCCTCCAGGGCGGCCCGCACCGCGTCCTCGATGCCGGGATGGGAGAAGCGGAACCCCGCGTCCAGGAGACGGCGCGGCACCACCCGCTGACTGCCCAGCACGTCCGTGGCGAACTCCCCGAGGGCCAACCGCAGGGCGGGGCCCGGTACGGCGAACACCGTGGGCCGCCCCAGAACCCGGCCCATCGCGGCCGTCGCCTCCCGGTTGGTCACCGGTTCCGGCGCGGTGAGGTTCACCGGACCGGAGAGCGCGTCGGAGGTCTCCCGCAGCAGGAAACGCATCGCGGCCACGTGGTCCGCCAGGGAGATGTGGCTCCAGTACTGCCGACCGTCGCCCAGCCGCCCACCCAGTCCGGCCCGGAAGACGGGGAACAGGCGTCCCCAGGCCCCGCCCCGCCGGGAGACCACCAGGCCGGTGCGCAGGAGGACGGTCCGCACCCCGGCCGTGACGGCGGGCTCGGCCGCGGCCTCCCAGGCCGCGCACACCTCCGGGAGGAAACCGGTGCCCGGCGGCGCGGACTCGTCCACCCGTCGGTCCCCGGTGTCGCCGTAGAAGCCGATCGCGCTCCCGCACAGGAACACCCGCGGCCCGGTGCCGGTCCCCGCGAGTTGCGCCACGGCCCGGGCCACGGCGGTGGTCCCCAGAACCCGGCTCTCCCGGATCTCGCGCTTGTAGGACTCCGTCCACCGGTGGTCGCCGACCCCCGCCCCGGCGAGGTGGACCACCGCGTCACAGCCCTCCAGCGCGGCGGTCGTCGTCTCCGGGTCGCGGGCCCGGGCATCCCAGTGGGCCTCGTCGGGGGCGGAGGGCGCGCGGCGGACCAGGCGGACGACCTCGTGGCCGTCGGCCTGCAGGGAACGGACCAGGGCGGAGCCGATCAGGCCGGAGGCACCGGTGACGGCGACGCGGCGCGGCGCGTCGGTGGGATCGGGGGGAGGCGTCATGCGGCAACTCTAGGCAGCGCCGGACATCCGGCCGGGCTTTCCGCCCATCGCGTCGCCCACCGGTTCACCGCCCGTTCGTCCGTTCCCCTCCCCCCGGGGCGGGCCGTCGGGCGCGCCCTCCGTCCGGAACCGGGCCCACAGCCGGGGATAGGCACGGGCCAGTTCCCGCTCCTCCTCGAAGTCGAGAGGGGTCCCCAGCGGCTCCGGCGGCACCACCGGCAGGCCGAGGGAGGGGAGTTCCTCGCCGGTCAGCTGTTCGTGCGCGTCGTAGGCGGCGAAACCGACCTCCTCGGCCTCCCCGTCCGTCTCCGGATCGAACGCCGTCAGGAGTTCGGCGAGGGCGTCCGGGTCGTGCAGGGCCCCCTCGAAGACCCGCCGGCCGCGGGAGATCAGCCAGCACCGGAAGTTCTCGAAGCAGTCGTCGCTGGCGCCGTTGAGCAACACCCAGGCGGCACCCCACAGGTCCCACCGGTAGGCGCGGGCGAAACGGGACTCGAAGTGCCGGGCGAAGTCCACCACGGTCTGCGGGTCGAGGTCGGTCAGCCGGTCCACCAGGAGGTCGGCGTGCCGGTCGGGATCGCCTCCCGCCGCCTCGCGGGTGGAGTCGATCAGTTCCCAGAACTCCGTCTCGTCCAACACGTCATCCAGCATCCGACCTCCGGGCCGGTCCCGCACCCGGAGACGGGCCCCGCTCCCGGGTCCATCGGCCCCCGACGGGTACCCGGGGGCCACCGGCGGGCCCCGGCGTCCCCGGCGGAGGGGCCGCACCGGGGGAAACCCGTCGGATCCCCGGCGATACCCGACAGAGGGTGTCGGGTATCGCCGGCAGCGTCGTTCCGACGGGGCCGGCCGGTCCCGCCGTCCGAAGGGAACAGAGACGTGACATCCGAGGCATCGACCACAGCCGCCCCCGCCGTCGATCCCACCGCCGGGGCCCCGCTGCGCGACCGGGTCGCGCTGGTCGCCGGGGCCACCCGGGGCGCCGGCCGCGCGATGGCGGTCGAGTTGGCCAGGGCCGGCGCCCTGGTCTGGGTCACCGGCCGCACCACCCGCGAACGGGTCAGCGAGGTGGGGCGCGCGGGGGAGACCATCGAGGGGACGGCCGACCTGGCGACCGCCGCCGGACGGGAGGCGGGTTCCGGCGGTCGGGCCGTCGCGGTGCCCACCGACCACCTGCGGCACGAGGAGGTGCGGGCCCTGGTGGAGCGCATCGACGCGGAGTCCGGGCGCCTCGACCTGCTGGTCAACGACGTCTGGGGCGCCGACCACCTCGTCGAGGACCGCCCGTTGTGGGAGCACGACCCGGAGAAGGGGCTGCGCGCCCTCAGGTTGGGGGTGGAGACCCACCTGATCACCTCCCGGTACGCGCTGCCGCTGCTGATGCGGCGGTCCGGCGGCCTCCTGGTGGAGGTCACCGACGGCACGGCGGAGAGCAACCGCGACTACCGGGCGCCCCTCTACTACGACCTGGCGAAGAACGCGCCGATCCGGATCGCCCGCTGCCTGGCCGGGGAACTGCGCCCGCACGGGGCCTCGGTGGTCTGCCTGACCCCGGGGTGGCTGCGCTCGGAGGCGATGCTCGACACCCATTTCGGGGTCACCGAGGAGACCTGGCGGGAGGGCACGGCGAAGGATCCGGCCTTCGCGATCTCCGAGTCGCCGGTGTACGTGGCCCGCGCCCTGGTCGCCCTCGCCGCCGACCCGGCGGTCGCGCGGTGGTCCGGCCGGTCTCTTTCCGTCGCCGACCTCGCCCGGGAGTACGGCTTCACCGACGCCGACGGCTCCCGTCCCGACGCCTGGGGGTTTCTGACCGCCCGGGCGCGGGACGCCTCCGTGGATCCCGCCGACTTCCGGTGAGGGCGGCGCGAGCGGCGCGGGCTCCCGGGGGGCGGGACCCGGTGCCGTGAGGGGACGGTTCCCCACCCGGGCGCCCTACCCGGGCGCCCGGGGCGGGTCGGGGGGTGGATAGAGGGTCGCGGCGCGGTGGTGGAGATCGGCGAGGAGGGCGCGGAACACCGGCGGGGCCAGCGCCTCGACCTCCGGCCCCAGCCGCGCCAACTGGTCCACGGCCACCTCCACCGACTCCACCGCGAGGGTGACCGTCCGCCGGCCCGCCGGGTCCGCCGGGCCGGCGGCGGCCAAGGCCTCCGCGGCGGCCCGGCGGTCCGTGGCGTGCGGCAACCGCCGGGCCCCCGCCTCCGTGAGGCGGATCACCACGGTCTCCCGCAGCAGCGAGCGGGCGAACTCCACCGCCCGCCGCTCCCACAGCGCCGGCAGGTCCATGTCCGGATCGCGCTCGAAGCGGTCCCCGGTCGGCTCGGCGGCGGTGAAGCGTTCCGCCCGGTAGGTGCGGTGGGCGTCGGGCGCGCCGCCGGCGGGTCGGGCGACCAGGTACCACAGGCCCGCCTTGAGGACGAGGCCGTGCGGTTCCAGCAGTCGTTCGACCACCTCGCCGTCCCCCCGCCGGTAGCGGCAGGACAGCCGCAGCTCGTCCCGGACCGCCCCGGCCAGCACCGGCAGCAGCGGGGGAGTGGGGGCGGAACGCCACCAGTCGGGGGCGTCCAGGTGGAAGCGCTCGGCGGTGCGGCGGCCCAGGTCGGCGGCCTCCGGCCCCAGTGCGGCGGCCAGCTTGAGCCGGGCCGGACCGGCGGCGCCGTCCAGCCCGAGATCACGGACGGCGGCGGGCACCGCCGAGAGCAGCAGCGCGGCGGCCTCCCGGCCGTCCAGGCCGGTCAGGCGGGTCCGGTAGCCGGCCACCAGGGCGTAGCCACCGGCCCGGCCGCGCTCCGCGAGCACCGGGATCCCCGCCTCGGCCAGGGCCGCCACGTCCCGGGCCACCGTGCGCTCGGAGACCTCCAGCTCGGCGGCGAGCTCGGCGGCGGTCATCCGCCGACGCTGCTGGAGGAGCAGGACCAGGTGGATCAGCCGGGCGGCGCGCACGCCACCATCCTGCCCCGGGTCCGGACGCGACGGTGCCCCGTCGGTCCCGGGCGGGACGCGACGGGGCACCGTCGGGCGGGCGGGGAGGTTACAGCCCCAGCTCGCCCTCGAACTCACCGGCCTCCAGGCGGGTCTTGACCTCGTTGAGGTAGCGGGCCGCGTCCGCGCCGTCCACCAGCTGGTGGTCGTAGGACAGGGTCAGGTAGACCATGTCCCGGATGGCGATGGTCTCGCCCAGCTCCGGGTGGTTCACGACCACCGGGCGGCGCACGGTGGCGCCGATGCCCAGCTCGGCGACCTGCGGGTAGTTCACGATGATCGTGTCGAACAGCGCGCCCCGCGAACCGGTGTTGCTGATGGTGAAGGTGCCGCCGGACATGTCGTCCGGGCTCAGCTTGCCGCTGCGCACCTTGCCCGCCAGCTCGGCGGTTCGCTTGGCGATCCCGGCCAGGCTGAGGTCGCCCGCGTCCTTGATCACCGGGACCATCAGGCCCTTCTCCGAGTCCACCGCGATGCCGACGTTCTCGACGTCGTGGTAGGTCACGGTGCCGTCGTCGTTGATCCGGGCGTTGATGACCGGGTGGGCCTTCAGCGCCTCGGCGGCGGCCTTGACGAAGAACGGCATCGGGGAGAGCTTGACGCCCTCGCGGGCCAGGAAGGCCTCCTTGGCCCGGGCGCGCAGCCGCATGACCCGGGTGACGTCCACCTCGACCACGGAGGACAGCTGCGCCTGGTTGTGCAGCGCCTTCATCATGTTCTCGGCGATGACCTTGCGGATGCGGGTCATCTTGACCGTCTTGCCGCGCAGTTCCGCCGCGGCGGCCGGCACGGCCGATCTGGACGCCCGGGGCGTCGGGCCGC